>JAOZMA010000030.1 GCA_029934555.1 Acidimicrobiia bacterium
AGAGGGCGATGCCGGCGGCGATCCGCTGCCGGGTCGGTCCGGCTGTGCCATCCGGCGGGAGTGCCTTGTCCAGGAACCCGGAGATCTCCGGGTCCAGGGCCTTCGTACCGCTGTCGACCCGGTCGCTGATGAAGTCTGCCACGAGGTTCTCGTAGGCGTGATAGCGCTGCAGGTAGAGGCGATCGTCGACGAAGACGAGCGGAGCGTCCCCATCGCCGACGAGAGGACTGCCGGCTACGACGGTCTCCCATGCGTCGGTCTCGGGCCAGGGCAGCGCGTCGGTGTCGACGCCCTCGAGTTCGTCGACGAAGACGGCGTTTCGCTGAGAGACGAGCCTGATGCAAACGTGGCCGAAGCGGGTGCCGCGCACGGCGAGTGCAGCGGCGAGCAGCACGTCCGGGTCGTCCTCCGAGCGCATCCGTCCGATCGTGGAGGCAGACAGCACATCGAGCGGTGCCAGGATCCCCGCGTCGTTGAACACGCCAAGGAGACCATCGGTGCCGATCACGAGATCTGGGTCGGTAGCGGCGGCACGTATGCGATCGGAGAGGCTCATGTCTTCTCCTTCGAGGCGAACCGGCGGCTGAGTTCGACGATCATCTCCGGTGGAGGGCTCCAGTGGTAGACGCCGCACCGCTCGCCGTCGACGATCGGGGTATCGGCACCGATCATGCCCCGCACGAACAGGTAGGCCGAGCCGCCGAGGTGCTGCTGCGGGTCGTAGCCGGGCAGCCGCCACTGCAGGTACCGGTGGAGCGCCACCTGGTAGATGGTCGCTTGAAGCAGGTAGTGGCTGTCTTCCATGATCCGGCGCATCGGTCCGGCGGCGTAGTCGGTGACGGCCGGTTCCTCCCCCTGGGCTGGGAGGGTGTTGGTCTTGTAGTCCATGACGACGTAGCGGTCGTTTCCGTCGGCGTCGGGGATCGCTGCGGTGAGGTCGATGGCTCCGGTGAGGTAGCCGCGGAATCGACTGCCGGGCAGGTTCTCGAGGACGTCGGCGTAGTCGCGGAGTGGATCGCCGGCCGGATTGTGATCGCGGAGCACCCGGGCAATCGCACGAAGATCCATGGCCCCTTCCGAGGTGCGAACGGGGAACTCGAAGACCATCTCGTCGAGTGTTCGCATCCCGGAAAGATCGCGCAGACGGACCGCGTCGGCGGCAGGACCGAGCGGCGTGTCGATCGTGCCGACGATCCCGTCGACCAGAGCGTCGACGTCGAGATCCCACGATGCCCGGCGCACCGCCTTCTCAACCTCGTTGCGGACGACATCTTCGAGGTCGTCGGCGTCGAAGGAGACATTCTCGAAGATATGGTGAACGAGTGTCCCGAACGCCGCCCCGCGGGGAAGCGCCGCCATCGGCATCGGCAGATCGGCACCGATATCATCCACATTCTCAGCGTCGAAGGTCTCATCGTCGCGTTCCGGTTCCTCGTCGGTGTCCCGAGTGGCAGCGATGGGGTGTCCTGGTGACAACGAGGTGAACGAGGCTCGCCGCCATTCGTGGTCGAGACCCCGGTCGAAGTGTGCCACCTCGAGCGATGGGAGTTCCCCTGCCGGCGGTTCGTAACGCCTGAGTTCGGGCGGCTCATTGACTGTACGGACCTCGATGGTCCCTTCGGCACGGTCCGTGAGCCAGCGCAGATGCGCCGGGTCATCGTCTTCGGTCATGCCGCTCGTGAGGATCTCGTTGAGTTTCGTCTTCTCCACGTCGGCGGCTTCGTCGATCCACCACACGACCAGCCGGTGCCGGGCCCGGGTCATCGCCACATACAGGAGACGGCTCTCCTCGGCCTCGCTCTCCGCCATGGCCTGGTTCTGGTGGGCGGTCAGGTCTGAGGACTCCTTGCCCCCTACGTCAACGATCCGACGACGGAATGACCCGCCGATCTCGGGGCCGTGGAATATGGGGATGGACGGGCGTCGTGTGGTCCCTCCGTCCCATAGGAACGGGCAGAGAACGATCGGATACTCGAGGCCCTTGGATCCGTGGATGGTCTGGACCTTGACGGCGTCGGCGTCGGTTTCGAGTCGCCGCTCGCGGGCTTCGGCTTCCTCGGCGCTGAGCTCCTTCCCCGCGTCGCGGATCGCTTCCTCGAGCCAGGTGAGTATCGACCCGAGGCGCTGCTCTCTCCATGCGCCGTTCATTGCTTCGGCGATGTGGTTGAGGTCGGTCATGAGCCGCTCCCCGTCGGGACGCCGCAGGACCCGTTCGATGAGACCGGTTCGTTGGGCGAGGTCGGCGACGAGAGCGGAGATCCCGTCGTTCGACAGCAGTTCGTTCCATCGGCGCATCTCCACCTGGAGTTCGATGGTGGCGTCGTCGTCGAGAGCAGCCACGGTGGCGAGGTCCTCGCCGACGAGGACGCCGGTGGCGGCATATCGCACGGTCGATGCTCGATCGGGTCGTTCGACACCGAGGAGGAACCGTCGCCACTCGTCGGCGGCTTCCGTGACGAAGACACTCCCCGATCTCGAGGCAACCGATGGCACTCCCCTCTTTGCGAGTTCCTTTCTCACCATGTCGATCTGTTTGCGGGTGCGGCACAGCACGGCGACATCCCCGGGGTCGACGAGTCTGCGTCCCTTCTCGCTGTCGATCTCGATCTTCGAATGCAACAGGCGCACCACTCCCGCGGCCACGTCGGCTGCGACCATCTCCCGGGTGTCGGGGGTCTTGAAGGCCCTGGATCCCGTCATGCGTCGATTGATCGGCATCGATGCGCCGAACCGGCGGATCGTCAGCGCCGGCCCCGGTCCGTGCATGCGGGCACGCTCGTGGTCGGGTGCGGGCCGGACCTTGCGGTACTCGATGCGTTCGTCACCGAACGTCACCCCGTCGAAGACGGTGTCCAGCGCCGTGATGAGCGGCCCGTCGCTCCGCCAGTTGGTGAGCAGCGTGTGCTCGGTCTCGGCCCGGTCGACGCTCGAAAGATACGACTCGATGTCGGCGCCGCGGAAGGCGTAGATCGACTGCTTCGGGTCGCCGATGATGACGAGCCTGGTCTCGTCGAACACAGCGTTGATGACTTCCCACTGGATCGGGTCCGTGTCCTGGGACTCGTCGACGAGGGCCACGGCGAACCGCTCCGAGAGGATCTCCCTCGCGTGTTCGCCGATCCCGGGGTCGGCAAGCGCATCGCGGGCTTCGAGAAGGAACTGATCGAACCCTGCGCTGCCGCCGGCCCGCAACCGCCGGTCGATCTCGGCGCGTGCCGCCGCCGCGAGCTCGGCACGAACCGCCGGCGCCCCGATGACCCCGGCGGGGTCGGGAGCGATGTCCGCATCGAGATTGGTCGTCACGGCCTTGGCGATGTCCGTCAGCGCTGCGGCGTCGACAAGGTCAGTGGCGTCGTCAGCGAACCGGGCGACGATCAGATCGGAGACGACCTGCGAGACGAGTTCGGTGTCCACGGCGATGGGTTCGAGGTCGGGCGAGATCCTGGCATGGAAGCCGAGATGGGCGAGGAGCCTGATAGCGAAGCCGTGGATCGTGTAGATCTGAGCCCGGTCGAACCGGATGACCGCTTCGGAGAGACGCTCGATGCTGCGCTCCCTGGCTGTGTCGCCGGCATCGAGGAGGACCCGTATGTGGTCGTCTGCTCCGGCTGCCGGGGCGGCGCCGGAGAGGATGCGGAGCGTCTCGACGAGGCGGTCGCGGATCCTCCCCTGGAGTTCAGCGGTCGCGGCCCGGGTGAACGTGACAACGAGGATCCGATCGATGGGGATGCCCGCTTCTGCAACGAGTCGGGTCACCTGTGCGGCGATGGTGAACGTCTTGCCTGTGCCGGCGCTGGCTTCGATGACGCTGCGTCCTTTGGGGATCGGCTCGGCGGGGTTGAACGGCTGCACGGTGGTCATACGGTGTCCTCGTCGCTCACGTCGAGGATCGGTTCCCACAGCCGGTCGGCGTAGCGGGGGAACTCCGAGGATGCGAGGTCGGCGACGGTGGAGAGTTCGTCGAACAGCAGTCGGTGTGCGGGTTCTTCTCGTTCGCCGCCTTCGCCCTTCCAGTTGGGCTCCCACTTCTTGGCGGTCTCGAAGGTGCGCTTCCTCGACTCGGTTGTCTTCCACACGAAGGACGTCTCGGTGAAGATCGGCAGCGGGTCGACCATGCCCTCCCGGTACAGGTCAACGAGTTCGGAGAGACGCCGTTGCGCCTCTGCGGATCGCTCCTTCATGCTGTCTCCGAGCGGACCGATCGTCACGACCAGCACGGTCTCTTTCTCGCCTTTGCCGACCAGGATTCCGTGCCACGCCCGTTCCGGGTCAAGGGCGGTCAGGAACGCCACCCGGGCATAGAGGGCGATGCGCCGTCCGGGCTTGCCGCGTGACGGTCCGACATCGCAGACGAGCGCAGCTTCCGGGTCCGCGAGGACCGAGCCGGTGATCGCTTCCCCGCCAACGGTCACGGCTCCCGTGATGGGGATCGCAGACCCCTGTATGCAACCCCGGTCCCCTGCGACCTTCTGGATCCGCCGGGCAAGATCGAGGGCTTCGTCGAGGTCTGCGGTAGCGAGATCCCCTGCGGGCACCGTGTCTGCAGCCCGTTCGTGGGCGATGAGCCGTTCGGCGCCGTAGCCGTGCCTGATCCCGGTGAGAAGCCGGTCGGCGACCGACCACCGTTCGAGGCCGTTGAGTCCGGTGGGGAGCTCATCGTCGGGCGGATCGCTCATGTCCGGGATGAACATCCCGAGGCTGTTGCGCAGGAACGTCTTCGATGGGGCCTTGAGGTACGAGATGAGACGGTGGAGGGTCGGGGTCTCAACGGTCACGGCGTCGAGAACGAGTCCCCCGGCGCCAACGTCGTCTGGCGTCCTCTCGGAGAGGGCGACGGCCCCTGCGTGCTGGATCGGGTCGAAGCCCCAAGGCCCGGAGACACCGAGCTTCCCGTCGGTGAAGACCTTCGGGCTGAACGGTTGGAGCGGATGGTCGGTCCGGATGTCTGCGGCCGCGTCGGCGCCGATCATGGCTGCGACGGTCTCTTCGAGTTCGGCGACGGGGACGGCGGGTGGATACTTCGCGTTGGTGAGCGGATCCCGGCCCGTGTAGGTGATGACGAGGTGATCACCTGCGGCCATGACGGCGTCGAGGAGGAGCTGGCGATCTTGTACGGAGCGATCCGGGTCTCCAACGGCCTCGTCATCGATGAGAAGGTCGTCGCCGTCGTTGCGAGATGAGCGGGGGAACCGGTCGTGTTCCATGCCGAGGAGGCACACGACCCGGTACGGAACGGATCGCATCGGGGCGAGTGTGCAGACGGTGATGTCTCCGGTGCGGTGGTGGAGGATCCCGGGCCGGTCCTCGGTCCACGGTGCGATGAGGACGGCCGCTTCGTCAAGATTGATCACCGGGTCGGGGGTCCCGGGGGTTTCAGGGGGGAACGTCTCTTCGAGGAGGCGCTCGAGTTGGCCCCACTGCCACTCGTCGCCCCAGCGTGGTTCGGCGAGGAGATGCACAGCGACCGAGATCTTCTCCGCCCAGCGGGATGCGGGGTCGGGGGTGCCGAGGAGTTCGGCAACGGCGGCGAGACGTTCAACGAGCAGAGCGACCCGTCCGGCGGCACCGGCGACCTGTCCTTCGACATGGGTAAGTGGTGCGATCTCGCCTTCGATGCGGATCGGATCGTCATCGAAGAAGACACCGGTAAGGATGCGATCGAGGCCCCGCAGCCATGTGTGTTCATCACGGACGCCGGCCCCGCTGCGTTCCCGATGGTCGCCGTCGAGGCCCCAGCGGATGTTGGCGTCGTCGATGAGGTTCGCCATGTCGGATGCGGTGTCGTCCCCGATGCCGAAGCGGCGTTGCACCTCGGGGAGACCGATGAGCTGCGTGATGGCGCCGGTACCGAGCCGGGATGCGGCGATGTCGACGACGGTCCCGGCCAATCGGATGAGGGGGTTGGTCCGTGTCGGTGCCCGGTCGGCGATCCGCACACGTAGGTCGGGGAGGCCCCCGTCTCCGACGTTCGCTGCGGGGAACGCCGCCTCGATGAGCGGTGCGTACGTTTCGAGGTCGGGTGTCATGATGACGATGTCGCGGGGTTCGAGTGTCGGGTCGGCGGCGAGTACATGGAGGACGGCGTCGCGCAGCACTTCGACCTGGCGTTGGGCGCCGTGGCAGGCGTGGATCTGAATCGATCGACCGTCCGCATCGACCGCCATCTCCGTCGGTTCCCGATTCGCACGGATGTCGTCCTGCAACACGCCGAGGAGCGTCGTCCTGTCGTATATCGCGGCTTCTTCCCTCCCCTCAGAGGAGGGTGTCGGCGCCCCTGGGCGCTGGCGGGAGGGGTCAGACCGTTCCATCCAGTTGAGGCCTTCGACCCCCTCCGCCGCCTGCGGCGGCACCTCCCCCTGAGGAGGAGGAAGAACACGATCCGCTCCTTCTCCGAGCACGATCTGAAGCTCCCTGCTCTCCTGGGCCCAGGAGCGCAGGAGCGGATGTCTCGCCATCCCCCGTGTGGGGTCGTCGCTGCGACGCAGCGGCTGTGACGGCTCGGGGATAGTTGCGATCAGCGGAGCCATGTCGTGCCAGAGCTCCGGCGACGGGTGAAGGACGAACAGGTGCACGTCGATCGCCGAACCGATCGCTTCGAACACTGCGAGGTCGACCGGGTCGAATGCCGTCACTCCGTAGATCGAGATGCGTTCCGGCAGGTCGATGACGGCCTCCCCGGATCGAAGGGACGCCAGAGCATCGGGGAGCGTCTCGAAGAGCGCCGGCACACCGATCTGATCGTGGAGCAGGCGCCACATTCGTGGCTGCCAGGCCGCAGCTTCGGCAATCGGGCCGCCGTCGGATCCGGTGTCGTCACCGGCGGTCCATGTCGCAACCATCTGCGGCCGGTATCGGGCGTATGAGGTGAAGAGCCGCCCGATCTTCTGCGCGGCTCGGAGCCGCTGCGCCCCGTCGGAGGCGTCACCGTCCGGACCCTCGACGAATCGAGCGATGAGCCACATCCAGTCGTCGTCGTGGTGGTCGTCGATGATCCGTTCGAGATGCGAAACAACGGCCCTGCTCGACCACGCCTCGAGCGGCCGGGCGGTCTCGGGGATCTGCGACAGGACGTTGGTCACGAACGTGTGTGGGAACGGGAATTCGATGTTGGCTGCGATCCCGTCTCCGATGCCCCGCTCGGCCAGCGTCGAGGCGATCCGCTGGGTGAGCCATCGGTCGATGCCCCGTGTCGGGACGGCGATGATCTCCGATGTGAACGGATCATCGAGCGGCAGAGCGATCACGTCACAGAGCGCGTCGACAAGCTGATCAGGATGATCGGATCGATGGATCAGGAACCCCACGACCGAGACGGTATCAGACCGACCGACGGCACCGGTACTCCCATGGGAGATCCGTCCAGGATGGCGTGGCGCGGATAGTCTTGGAAGTGTGAGGCGGTCGTTCTGGTTCTCAGCAGTGGTGGCCGTCGCAGCGTGCCCGACGGCCACGTTGATCACACCATGACCAGACGGTTCGAGAGAGGAGCGGATCACCATGGCGGATTCCCGGATCGTGACACGAGGCGTCACCGACCCGAACGTGATCGAAGCGATGCGAACCGTCCCCCGCCACCGCTTCGTCCCCGACGACAACAGAGCTGCGGCATACGGAGATCATCCCCTCCCCATCGGGTACGGGCAGACGATCTCCCAGCCGTCTCTTGTGGCGATGATGAGCGAAGCCCTCGGAGTCGGCCCAGGGGACAAGGTCCTCGAGATCGGTGCCGGCTCCGGGTATCAGGCCGCCATCCTGTCGGCCATGGGGTGCGAGGTGTACACGGTTGAGATCATCCCGGATCTTGCCACCCGGGCCAAGGCCATCCTCGACGAACTCGGCTACCAAGTCACCGTGACCACCGCTGACGGCTACATCGGATGGAGCGAGCATGCCCCGTTCGACGGCATCATCGTCACCGCCGCCGCCGAGCAGGTACCCGGCCCGCTGATAGAACAACTCAAAGACGGGGCTGCGCTGATCATCCCCGTCGGCCCGGCCGGTGGGGCACAGACCTTGCGGAAGATCACCATCGATGAGGACGGATTGGTCAGCAGCAAGAACCTCGGCCTGGTGCGATTCGTGCCCTTCACCCGCACCGGCGAATGACGGATCGTTGACCGTCGGCCTCCGGGCGTGGCCCCCCGTATACCGGTCTCTGCCACGCCCCGACGTCTCGCACCGACCGCCGGTTTCTACCCCCCGTAGACGAAGGCCGTCTCGGCGATCTTGAGTTCACCGTCCGCGTCTCTCACGATCAGGAATGTGAGCGACCCCGGGTGCACCCCTGCTCCATGCACCCCTCGCGCCACGATATATCGGCCGTCCCCCTCGTCGATGAGGAGGTAGGACTCGGTGACAAACTCACCGGGGTTCGACGGTTCCTCCAGATAGGTCGCGATGTCGTCATGCTCGATCTTCGTGGTGCTGGACAGATGGAATCCGCTCTCTGTGTACAGCGCAGTGACGGCACCGTCGCCACTGCCAACAGCATCTCCCCACGCGACGGTCAACGCTGCGACGTCGTCCGGGACAGCGGTCGCCATGCCATCTTCCGAAGCCGTAACAGCAGCTTCGGCCTCTGCGACCAGGGCATCGCGCTCAGCGGTCACCTCGGCTACCTGGGCCTCGGATTGCGCGAGTTCTTGTTCGAGTGCTGCGTACTCGTCGGATGTGGTGGGATCACTCGATGAGCAACCGGCCACCAGCAACAGCAGTACGACGACAAACGGGACGATTCTCTTCCTCATGCGATCGTCTCTCTTCCCGGCAAGACTTCCCTTGCCTCGTACGACTTCCACTTCCCGACAAGACCATCACGAGCGACACGCTCTCCGTCTCCCGACACGATCTGTGTCCAGTCCCTCGGCCTTGATGCCCCCACCATGAACCCCGGACCTCAAGGCATCCTCTAGACGGGCCGCTATCTCCGCCGCGCCCTCACCCTGATAGACCATCCGTGCCCTTCGATGGGTGACACGGTGCGATCACCTCTCCTGTGAGCGTCCGGCGCCGATTCGGGAAGCGCCTCTCCCTTCCGACAGGACACACGTCGTCAGACGAGCCCAAAGAGCTCCCAGATCTTCGTGACGACAAAGACCAGCAAGACGATGCCGACGACGCCGAGCACGATCCCCGTCCGGAAGATCTGGCCGGCCGTGTAGAGACGGGCGGAGTAGGCGATCATGGTCGGTGGCGTGCCGGTCCCGTCCCGGACCGAACGAGACTCGACCGCTATCGTGGCCATTGCCGTCGCATCGAAGGAGAAGGCGTGGACACGACACCATCCAGATCGACCGTCGACCTCCCCGCTCCGCCCCACTGCGATATGAGCCTTGATGAAGCGTTCGAGACCCGCCGGACGATGCGCGAGCTCTCGGGTCCACGGCTGGCCGAAGCCGACATCTCCCTACTGCTGTGGTCTGCTCAGGGGATCACCCTCGCGGGGAACAGGACCGCACCATCGGCGGGAGCCACCTATCCGATCGAGCTCTACCTTCTCACCGCACGCGGTGTCTACCGCTACCGGCCGATTCATCACGATCTCGAGGTCGTCTCCGACGAGAACAAGCGGCTCCCCCTATTCGGCAACGCCGTGGGCCAGGAATCCGTGAGGGACGCACCCGCAGTCTTCGTCGTCACCGCCGTCTTCGAACGTACGGCGGCAAAGTACGGCGACCGTGCCAAGCGCTACGTGCACATCGAAGTCGGCCACGTCGCACAGAACCTGCTGCTGCAGGCCGCCGCTCTCGGTCTCGGTGGGGTCCCGGTCGGATCCTTCGACGACGCCGCCGTCTCCGAGATCATCGGCCTGCCGGAGGATCACGAGCCGCTCTACCTCCTTCCCATCGGCCATCCCGCCGGATAGCAGGGACCGAAGACGAAACTCGGACGGACGGGTCAGCTTCTGTCACCGGCGCCCGATACGCTCCTACCCATGGAAGATTTCGACCGTGAGGCACTCGGCCTACTCAGACAACTGACCGGCAACCAGGATGCGGCCTTTCGCGATGGGCAGCTCGAAGCGATTCACACCGTCGTGCGGGACCGGGGCCGTGCTCTCGTCGTGCAACGCACCGGCTGGGGCAAGTCGGCCGTCTACCTGATCGCCACGTCGATGCTGCGCTCCCGGGGTTCGGGTCCGACGATCATCGTGTCGCCCCTTCTGGCGCTGATGCGCAATCAGCTGACCATGGCCGACGCTCTCGGCATCAACGCCCAGACGGTCAACTCGTCGAACCGGGATGACTGGGGACCGATCTTCGACGCCATCGACGCCGGAGAGGTCGATCTTCTCCTCATCTCCCCCGAGCGCCTGAACAATCCGAAGTTCCGGGCCGAAGTGATGCCCGCTCTGCTCGGCACGATCGGCCTGCTCGTCATCGACGAGGTGCACTGCATCAGCGACTGGGGTCACGACTTCCGACCCGACTACCGCAGGCTCGAACAGCTCGTCGGTGATCTCGCCCCCGACGTCCCGATCCTCGGAACGACCGCCACGGCGAACGACCGCGTCGTCGACGACGTGACCGCACAACTCGGCCGTGACCTGCAGATCTTCCGGGGAACACTCGAGAGAGACTCGCTCGCCCTCCAGGTGCTCGACATGCCGGACCGGGCCGAGCGCATGGCATGGCTCGCAGAACAGATCCCGCTGCTTCACGGATCCGGCATCGTCTACTGCCTCACGATCGCCGACGCCGAGCGGGTCGGCGTCTGGCTGCGATCACAGGGCATCGGAGCCGCCACGTACACCGGGCCGACACCCGTCGAGGAGCGGCTCGTCATCGAGCGACGACTCTCCGCAGGCGATCTCAAAGTCGTCGTCGCCACGTCCGCACTCGCCATGGGATACGACAACCCCCACATCGAATTCGTCATCCACTATCAGACGCCGGGCTCCCCGATCGCCTACTACCAGCAGGTCGGCCGGGCGGGCAGAGCCGTCGACCGCGCCTTCGGCATCGCGATGATCGGTGGCGAAGACCGCGACATCCAGGACTGGTTCATCGATCAGGCGTTCCCCACGCCGGAGGCCACGGACGAGGTACTCGACACTCTCGGCGCCGCGAACGGGACATCCCGCCTCGATCTCGAGCGAACCGTCAACATCCGGCGCGGCCGCATCGAAGCGATGCTCAAGATCCTCGAGGTCGAAGGGGCCGTCTCCCGCATAGGCTCGAAGTGGTTCCGGTCGGCTGAGCCGTGGGAGTATCCGGCCGATCGGATCGACCGGATCACCGCCCACCGTCGCATCGAACAGGCAGCCATGGCCACCTACGCGACCACCGACGGCTGCCTCATGGAGCTGCTCCGCCGCGAGCTCGACGACCCCGGGGCCGGGCCGTGCGGACGGTGCGCGAACTGCGTCGGCGAGCTCCTCCCCACCGGGGTCGACCCGGCGCTCGTCCAGGCGGCCCTCGAACAGGTGCGACAATCCAGAATCACGATCGAACCGAGGGCCCAGCTCCCCTGCGGACTGTCGGCAGAGATGAGCCTCAAGGAGCACAACATCGAAGCCGGCCGGTCCCTCACCCGGTGGGGCGACCCCGGCTGGGCGCAGCTCGTCAAGGACGGTCTGACCGGAGGCCAACAACTTCCGGAAGAGCTCGTCGATGCGATGGTTGCCATGCTGCGAGCGTGGCGATTCGACGAACGACCGACCTGGGTCACGAGTGTGCCATCGGCGAGTCGCCCACACCTCGTCTCCGAGTTCGCCCGTCGTGTCGCCGACCGGCTGGAGATCCCCTACCTCGATGCGATCCGGCGCGTGTCGGACCGCCCACCCCAGAAGACCCGGGAGAACGGCTGCCAGCAGGCTCGCAACGTGCTGGGTGCCTTCGAGATCGGCAGGATCCGCCCCGGCCCGGTGTTGCTCATCGACGACACGGTCGACTCGAAGTGGACGTTCACGATGACCGGACACCAGCTCAGGGAGGCAGGCTCAGGACCCGTCTTCCCCGTCGCTCTTGCCGACACCTCCGGCACAGGCCGATGAGCTTCGCCGACGGCGCGAGTCGCCGGTGCACACCGGGGTGGCGGTCGCTACCGTTGAGGGTGGACAAGACATAGACGAAAGCCGAGGGGTTATGAGCGTTTCAGAGAAGATCGTGATCGTCGAGGACACGGTCGCCGGGGTCCAGAATCAGTTGGATACCGTCGGATCAATTCTCGATTCGGCCGAACAGATCACCATCACCGCAGAGAAGACGGGTCGGGGCCTCCGACGCTTCCTCCAGGTGCTTCTGTTCGTCTCGATCGTCGCTGTGGCCGTGGGACTCATCAAGAAGGTCATGGGCGACCGGTGCTTCATGGGTGAAGAAGAGGAAGTGGTCATCGAGACCGAGACGACTACCGAAGCCGTCGATTCCGACTCGGATGACGACGAGGCCGCTCCCGATGGAGATGCGGACGCCTCCTAGCGCCCGGACGACGGCCTCATAGAGCCAGACGATCGCCGAGAGGCGTCGATATCCACATAGACGGTTCGTCGCGGATTCTTGATCGATCCTGGTCGGTGCACGCGTTCATCGGCCGAGTTCGAGAGGTCCCCGGTTCTGCGGCTTGAGACCGTGCTTGTCCTGATAGAACGCCCGTGCCTGATCCATCCACCCCCCGGCGTCTCCGTCGACCTTGACGGCCGGGCCGAACCCCATGTGCTTTGTCTCCCCATCAACGAATCCCATCAGCACAGGAACGTCGGCAGCGTCGGCGATTCGCCAGAAGCCCGACCTCCATGCCGATCCGCCTGCGCGTGTGCCCTCGGGGGCGAGAGCGACCAGGAGTGTGTCCGCCTGATCGAACGCCTCGACGAGCGTTGCGACCGGCGATCCGACACCGTCCTCGACGGGGATCGCTCCCCATCTGCGGAGCAGCCAGCCGAAGGGACCGACGAACAGGCCCTTCTTCGCAAGGAACCTCACGTTGAGATCGAAATGACCGACGATCGCGAGGTAGACGAAGAAGTCCCAGTTGGAGGTGTGCGGATAGCCGATGATCACGAGCTTCGGTTCGTCGGGGACACGCCCCACGATGGACCAGCCGGTGAGCCGGAAGTACGTTTCGCTCAGCCATTTCACACGAGAACGGTACTCGTGGATTGTCGAACTCGTTGATCGCTCTGCTCGGTGAGCTTCCCCGTGCCGAAGGAGACCCCGTCGACGGCGGGGGCTTCGCACAAAGAGACGTCATCGAGGCGACAGACAGACGCGAATGGACACCCGATCCATCGAGTTCCTCCCGGCTTGTCGCAGCACCGAGGTACACACCTAAGAGTTTCAGCGGATAGGAGATCTCGGGGAAGCGTCCGCATTCCTGTCCCACCGCCGACAGGCGGGGGGACGCACAACGGCGCCAGCCGGGGCGCAGGGGGCATCCTTCAGACGAACACCGACCCCCCTGCCTCGTCGCTGGCGCTCCTCCGCGTCCCCCCGTCCTTCGGCCGAGGGGACAGGGCAGGAACGCACCTAT
>JAOZMA010000031.1:0-11783 GCA_029934555.1 Acidimicrobiia bacterium
TCTCGGGGGCATGCTGATCGACGACGCGATGTCGGAGCTCCTTGCCGGCAGGCTTGACTCTGCTCAGCAACTGGGCGCCGGGGTGACCATCGCTGATCGACTCGAACGATCCGAAGGGAGGATCGACGTTTCGTGGACGGCCGAGTACGCAGAACGAGCGATCAGAGCGTTCAACCCCCGTCCAGGCGCGTGGTTCTCGATCGATGGGACACGCTGCCGCGTCCACCGTGCATCATTCTCGAGTGAGTCCGTGACACCGGGAGCCATCGCCGCATTCAACGGCACGGCAGTGCTCGGACTCGATGGAGGCAGTCTCGATCTCGATCTGATCCAGCCCGCCGGGAAGGCAACGATGACGGGGACCGCGTGGCTCAACGGACGACGTGGTGCCGGCGGATACATCGATCCGTTGCCCGTATGAAGCAGGGCGTAGAAGCACGCGTTGTCACGGCCGCACTCTTGCGGCGGATTCTCGAGGAAGGCGCCTACTCGAACATCATCGTTCGGACGGCAACGAAGGACCTCGCGCGAAGAGATCTCCTCTTCGTCCAACGACTTCTGTTCACTGCCATCCGATACCTGGGTCGCATCGATCGAACGATCGACGACAGGGTGTCGCGTTCGGTTGATGACGATGTCCGGGCCGTCCTGAGGGTCGGTGTTGCCGAGATCCTGTTCATGGATGGCAGTTCGTATGCGGCCGTTGACAGTGCCGTAGAGGCTGTGCGCGTCGGCGGCAACCCGCGTGCGGCAGGTTTCGTGAACGGGGTGCTCAGGAACATCGCACGGGACGGAGAACCAGCGCTTCCCGCCGGGTCTGAGGGTGAGGCGCTGCGTCTCGGTGTTCCACGCTGGCTCTATGAGGATCTCGTCGAGACGTACGGAGAAGAGGCTGCCGGGTCGTTCCTCGATGAATCGAACCAGGCGACGCGCGTCGGGGTGCGCAGACGACGTGGCGATGCGCCGGGCGAGCCGGTCGATGGGATCGGAGATGCCTATCTGGTCGACGACGTCGTTCCCTTCCGGGAATCTATCGCTTCGGGTGATCTCGTCATCGCCGACCCATCGTCGACGGCCGTAGCCGCCGCGCTGGATCCGCAACCGGGAGAACGCGTTCTCGATCTTGCCGCGGCGCCCGGTGGGAAGACCCTTCACCTCTGGGATCTGGTTGGGGGAGATGGGATGGTCGTCGCGATAGACCGGAATGCCGGGCGGGTCGCAACTGCAGAGCGAAGGCTTCTCAGGCTCGGTGCCGATGTGCGGTGGGTGATCGGCGATGCGACGACACCACCGCTCAAGTCCGGGACGTTCGATCGGATCCTTCTCGACGCCCCGTGCACCGGGCTCGGAACGCTCCGCAGACGCCCCGAGATCCGCCACCGACTCCGTCCGGAGAGCGCCGAGGAGGCAGGTCACCTCCAGCGGCAGATGCTGGATGCAGCAGTCTCTTTGCTGCGTCCCGGCGGCCGCTTGGTCTACTCCGTCTGCACCGTCACTCCGGAGGAGACGGTCGACGTGGTCGCAGACATCGAGTCCCATGCGCCCGAGAACCTGCCGGGGCAGGAGCTCGCGGGCGGAGTGCTCCTTGCGCCGCACATCACCGGATCGGACGGGATGTTCATCGCTGTGATCGATCGATGACGGGCGTCCAGTCGCTCCGCCTCTGGGTGCCGCGAAGCCGATACAATCGACTCCCGTGATCAAACCACCCAGAATCGCTCCATCAATCCTGGCCGCCGACTTCGCCTACCTCGCCGACGAGATCCGGCGGATCGAAGACGAAGTCGACATGCTGCACGTCGACGTGATGGACGGCCACTTCGTTCCCAACCTGACGCTCGGGATGCCGGTCATCGCTTCGCTGAGGAGGGTGACCGATCTGCCGCTCGACTGTCATCTCATGACGCTGAATCCCGACTTCTACATGGAACCGCTCAAAGAAGCCGGTGCGGACCTCGCGACCGTACACATCGAGGTGTTCCCGGATCCCACCGAGGTAGCCTCGATCGCTCGCGATGTAGATCTCGGTTTCGGGCTCGTCATCAACCCTCCGACACCGTTCGAGGCGATCGAACCCTTCATCGAACTGGCCGACATGGTCGTTGTGATGTCGGTGCATCCCGGTTTCGGGGGACAATCATTTATCGAGGCCGTTCTTCCGAAATTGGAACGAATCAGGAATTACGTTGACTCAGCCGGATTGCCGACCGATATAGAGATCGACGGTGGGATCGACCGGGACACGATCCGCCCCGCGCGTGAAGCGGGGGCCGACGTGTTCGTGGCCGGGACCTCGGTGTTCCGAGCTCCCGATCCGGCGCTCGCCGTCCGAGAACTGAGAACCGCAATCGGCCAGTAGGCAGAGGGACCATGGGAGATCGGATCCTCGTCGTCGATGACGACCCGGACATCCTGCAATACGTCAAGATGAACCTCGAACTCGAGGGTTTCGAGACGGTCACTGCATCGAACGGCACCGACGCGCTCCAGTTGGCATCGGAGAATCCTCCTGCCCTGGTACTCCTCGACGTGATGATGCCGGGGATGGACGGGCTGACCACGCTACGACATCTTCGTAACGATCCGCCGACCGCAAGCGTGCCCGTCGTCATGCTCACCGCACGGGCGCTCGCCCAGGATCGCGTGAAGGGTCTGGATCTGGGAGCGGACGACTACATCACGAAGCCGTTCGCAGTGGAAGAACTCGTTGCACGTGTGCGAACGGTGATCCGTCGTGCCCAGCAGATGAGGGATGTTTCGCCGTTGACCGGGCTACCGGGGAACTTCCGCATCGCCGGCGAGCTCGAACGACGGATCGGCGAGAAGGTCCCGATCGCTGTCGTGTACGGCGACCTCGACAACTTCAAGGCCTTCAACGATCACTACGGCTTCATGCGTGGCGACACGGTCATCAAGTTCACCGCCAAGGTGATGGTCGAGGTGGCAGCGTCGTGTGGCGGCGAAGATGCTTTCGTCGGCCATGTTGGTGGAGATGACTTCATCGCTCTCATCGATCCCGAGCTCGTCGATGTCTACTGCAGCACGGTGATCAGGGATTTCGACGACGGGATTCTCGACTTCTACGACACGGTCGATGCCGTACAGGGCTATATCGAAGTAACCGATCGACGGGGAGAGCGCCACGCGTTCCCGATCGTATCGTTCTCGATGGGCGTCGTGACGAACCAGAACCGGGGCATCGCTTCCGAGTGGGAAGCCTCAGCGATCGCCTCAGAGATGAAAGAGTTCGCAAAACGCCAGCCAGGGTCAACGTATTCGGTGGATCGCAGACAGTAGTTCGTAGTATCCGTAGTCCGTAGTCCGTAGGGACTGGCGCTGGTTGACGCGGTTTCTCTCCTCTTGTTTGCAGGGTGCGCCTCATGGTTCCTCCCAGGCGCTTCGAAGGGGCCTTGGACTGACTACGGACTACGGAATACGGAGTACTGGGTAGTCGGTCTTCGGTATTCGGTAGGACCCTGCTCATAGCTCATAGCTCATGACTTCTTGCCAGGCGACTGGCGACTGGCGTCTGGCGACTTACTCGATTCAGCATCCCCCAACGCCCACTATCCTTGGGCATGCCCCCTTCAGGGCAGGGTGAGATTCCCGACCGGCGGTGAGAGTCCGCGAACCCGTTCAAGGGTTGACCCGGTGGAATTCCGGGACCGACGGTGACAGTCCGGATGGGAGAAGGAGGGCGTATGACGCGCCGCGTTGAGGACAATCTGTTCCCTGCGCACCGGGCGGACGAGTTGATGCTGCGTGCGATCGGGTTGACCGAAGACACGATGCCGCATCCGAATCCGCGAGTCGGTGCCATCGTGCTTACCCCGGATGGGGAGGTTGTTGCTGAGCGCGCCCACATCCGTGCAGGATCCGCCCACGCTGAAGCGGCGGCCCTCGCCGATGCTGGTTCCGCTTCGAAGGGTTCCACCCTCGTCGTCACGCTTGAGCCCTGTGCACACCACGGGAAGACGCCGCCCTGCACCACCGCCATCGTCCAAGCTGGCGTGTCAAGAGTGATCGTCGGCACGCTCGATCCGGATCCACGCGTGGCTGGGAGAGGCGTAGCGATGCTCCGGGACGCAGGCATCGAAGTTGTCATAGGAGTTGAAGAGGTAGCGGTCCGTGCCAACGACCCCGCGTACTACCACCACCGCACCACAGGAAGGCCGTTCGTAACCCTGAAGACGGCGCTGACTCTTGACGGTCAAGCGGCGGCTGCGGACCATACGTCACGATGGGTCACGGGTCCAGAGGCCAGGGAGGACGGTCATCGCCTCCGAGCGGAGTGTGGTGCCGTCATCGTTGGTTCCGGCACGGTGATCTCGGACAACCCTCGCCTCGATGTTCGCCTCGACGGATATGACGGCCCTCAGCCGAGACCGGTCATCCTGGCGGGGAGTCGTCCGATCCCCGCGGATGCAGCGCTCCTTTCCCGGGATCCGCTCGTGTTCACGAGCGGATCCGACCAACCCGGCCTGGGTGACGTCGAGCAGATCGCCGCCCCTGGTCCGGATGGCGTCGATCTCGCCGCAGCGCTCGACTACCTGGGTCGTGAGGGTGTCGTCGCTGTGCTCATCGAGGGCGGGCCCACGATCGGAGGAGCGGCGCTTCGAGCCGGCCTGGTCGACCGCATCGTCTTCCACTTCGGGGCGAAACTCGGACTCGGCACGGGGCTACCGGCGATCACCGGCGTGTTCGAAACGATCACAGAAGCCCAGGCCGTGACGATCGAGAACGTAACCATGGTCGGATCTGATATCAGGGTCGAAGCGAAGATCGAAAGAGAGATGTGATGTTCACCGGAATCGTCAGCGAGCTGGGGAGCCTTGCCTCCGTCGAGGCCACGGATGGGGGAGCCGTATTCAGCGTGAACGCACCGGCCACCTGTGACGGGCTGACCATCGGTGACTCGATCGCCGTCAACGGTGTCTGCCTCACTGCGATAGCAATCGATGGTGATCGTTTCACCGTTGAGGCCATCGCCGAAACCCTGCAGCGCACCAATCTCGGTGATCTGGAAGCGGGTTCGTTCGTTGATCTAGAACGACCGGTCGAAGCGGCCGGCGGACGATTCGACGGACACGTCGTACAGGGCCACGTCGACGGTGTGGGAACGGTCACGCGTATCGATAGTGAGGGATCGTCGAAGCGGTTCCGTATCACCTCACCGCCATCTCTTGCACGCTACCTCGTCGAGAAGGGATCGGTCACGGTTGACGGAGTGAGCCTGACGATCACTGCGGTCTCTTCCGTGAACGACGACGAACCGTGGTTCGAGATCGCTCTGATCCCGCACACCCTGGACGTCACGGTTCTCGGCCACAAAGACGTGGGGGATCGAGTGAATCTCGAAGCAGACATTCTTGCCAAGTACGTGGAGAGATTGATGGAGGCACGAGGATGAACTACGCGCCGATCGATGAGGCGATCGCTGCGATCGCCCGCGGTGAGATGGTCCTTGTCGTCGATGATGAGGACCGGGAGAACGAAGGTGATCTGATCGTTGCTGCAGAGAAAGCGACTGCCGGGCACATCGCATTCATGGTGCGATACACCAGCGGCCTGATCTGTCTGCCGATGATGGGGGAGCGGCTCGACGAACTCGAACTGCCCCTGATGGTCGTCGAGAACACCGACTCTCACAAGACGGCGTTCACCGTGTCGATTGACCTCGCCGAGGGAACGACCACGGGGATATCGGCGTCTGATCGAGCGAAGACGATCCGTGCCGCTGCAGACCCGTCGACGACACCCTCAGAGTTCCATCGACCTGGACACGTGTTCCCGCTTCGCTATCAACCGGGAGGTGTGCTGATCCGGCCCGGACACACTGAGGCGGCCGTTGACCTCGCTCGTCTCGCAGGGCTTTACCCGGCAGGCGTCCTCTGTGAGGTCGTCAACGATGACGGGACCATGTCTCGAGGCGAATCGTTGATGAGGTTCGCCGATGAGCACGGCATCTCGATCATCACGATCGAGGATCTGGTCTCCTACCGGTGGCGTGAGGAAGCATTGGTGACCCGCGAATCCGAGGCACAGATCCCAACGAAGATCGCCGACTTCCGGGCGATCGGATACCGATCGAAGGACACGGGATCGGAGCACATCGCACTCGTGTTGGGAGACGTGACGGGCCACCACGACGTGATCACGAGGCTTCACTCGGTCTGCCTCACCGGAGACGTGTTCGGAAGCCTGCGCTGTGACTGCGGTGTGCAGCTTGAGGAATCGATGAAGATGATCGCAGAAGCGGGCGAAGGGATCATCGTCTACAACCCCACGCACGAGGGCCGAGGGACCGGACTGATCGACAAACTGGCCGCCTATCGGCTCCAGGAACAGGGTTTCGATACCGCAGAGGCGAACGAACAGATCGGACATCCGGTCGACAGTCGCCATTACGGGGTCGATGCCCAGATACTCCACGACCTGAAGGTCTCGAGCGTCAGGCTGATCACGAACAACCCGGACAAGATCGAGCAACTACGCATGTTCGGTGTGGACGTTGAGGGGCGCATTCCACTGTGGGTCGGTGAGAACCCCCACAACCGCTTCTACCTCGAGACGAAGACCAAGAAGCTCGGCCACCTCGGTTCGGCATCGTGACCGACGGACTTCGCGGCAGCCTGGATGCGACCGGTCTTCGTGTCGGTGTGGTGCGATCCCTGTTCAACCGGCCTGTGACCGACGGCCTCCTCGAGGGAGCCCTCGCGGTTCTCGACGAGGCGGGTGCACGTGACGTCACCGTGATCGACGTTGAGGGCGCCTTCGAGACTCCCCTGATCGCCCAGCACATGGCACAGAGCGGTTACGACGCAGTCGTGGTCCTCGGTGCCGTCGTCGAAGGTGAGACCGACCACTACGAGCATATCGCGGGCCGGGCCTCGGAAGGACTGATGCGCGTCATGCTCGACACCGGCATCCCCGTGACCTTCGGCATCCTGACCGTTCGTGACCCCGCTCACGCATACGCAAGAAGCGCCCCCGACAAGCACAACAAGGGGAGGGAAGCCGCGGAAGCGGCAGTCAGAACCGCGAGCCTCCTAAAGCACCAGGCAAGTACAGCAGTAGAGCAGTAGAGCAGAGCTGATCTGCTTGCTGCTGATCTACTGATCTACCACTTGGGTAGGCCAGATTGAAGTAGGCGGCGTGAACGCCTACGATTCCCCCGAACAATTGACAAAGCGGAGGCGCCTGCTTCCCACCCTGTCGCCGACTCAGGTGTACCGGGTTGCACTACCAGGCAGCACTCGCGTCGTGCTGCCTTCGTTATGGCACCAGGCGCCTGCTTCGTCAACACGTACGAGCAGGAGGTACTCCGATCAAGGAGCCCAGGGTCAACGAAAAGATTCGAGTCAAAGAGGTTCGCCTCGTCGACCCGAACGGTGGACAGATCGGTATCAAGCCGATCGACGAAGCGCGATGGCTCGCATCGCAGTTGGAGCTCGACCTCGTGGAGGTTGCTCCCGAGGCCCGGCCACCCGTTGTTCGTCTTATGGATTACGGGAAGTTCAAGTACGAACAGTCCGTGAAGGCCAGAGAAGCCCGCAAGAAGCAGACCCGCACCGTGGTCAAAGAAGTCCAGTTCCGCCCCAAGATCGGTGCGAGTGACTTCGAGGTGAAACGGAAGCGAGTCGTGCGGTTCCTGCAAGACAACGACAAGGTGAAGGTCACGATGCGGTTCCGGGGACGTGAGGTCACTCACCCCGAGATCGGCAACGACATACTCAACCGGTTGCGCGACAGTGTCGCCGACTACGGCGAGATCGAGACCCCGCCAAGACTTGAAGGACGGCAGATGACGATGGTGCTCGCCCCGGTGCGCTCATCGGATCGGCCAAGCGAAGAGATCGAAACTGCAGACATCGACGTCATCGTCGTTGAAGAAGCGGACGAGTAGGAGAGTGGAATCGTGCCGAAGATGAAGACGCACAAGGGTGCTGCGAAACGCTTCAAACGCACCGGTAGCGGGAAGGTTCGCACCACGAAGGCGTGGCGCGGTCACAACCGCCATAAGAAGTCAACAACGCGCTGGCGTCGCGTCAAGGGGAACAAGATCCTCGATGGCGGCAACGAGAAGCGCATGAACCGCCTGCTGGGCAGCTAGGAGTCGAGCAATGGCACGTGTAAAGCGTTCAGTCAACGCGAAGAAGAAGCGCCGCAAATTGATGGATCGCGCCTCCGGGTACGGAGGTGCGAGGAGTCGCAGGTACAGGACCGCTCGTGAGCAGGTCATGCACTCGATGCAGTACTCGTATCGGGATCGTCGGGCACGCAAGGGCCAGTTCCGTCGTCTCTGGATCCAGCGCATCAATGCGGCTGCCCGTCAGAACGGGACGACCTACTCGAGGTTCATGGCGGGACTCAAGTCCGCTGATCTCGAAGTCGATCGCAAGATGCTCGCAGAGATGGCGGTCAACGATCCGGCCGCGTTCTCGGCCCTCGTTGAGGTCACCGGAGCCTCGAGCTCGGAGTGAGTCAACCCGAACGATCTGATCGTTCCGTCGGAGGCCCCGCATATGCGGGGTCTTCACGCGTCTGATGCGGATCGAATCGACGACGAATCAGCGGATCAAGACGGTTCGCCGTCTCCAAAGGAGTCGAGAACGACACCAGACGGGACGCACGCTCCTCGAAGGGCCCAAACTCATCGAGGCAGCGCTAGATGCCGGTGTCGTGCCTGTCGAGGTGTACACGGTCGATCGTGGATCAACCGTGGAGCGCTGTGAAGCGGCGGGGACCGAGGTGATCGAGACCAACCGTATGGTGCTCGAGACGATCGGCACGACGGTCGAACCGCAGGACCCGATAGCCGTGATCGAGGTACCAGAGGTGCAGCCACTCCGCGCTGAGCGAGTCGTCGTGCTCGTTGAGATCGCCGATCCGGGGAACCTCGGGACGTTGATCCGGAGTGCTGCCGCACTCGGGTGGCAGGTGGCGCTCATCGGGGGAGCGGATCCGTGGAATCCGAAAGTGCTTCGATCGGGCGCCGGTGCACACTTCGCTCAGGTGCCGGTCAGAGTGTCCGACCTCTCGGAGATAGCGGCACTGGGTTTCACGACGGTGGCGACGATCATCGCCGGCGGACTGCCCCCCGACGAGATCGGCTCGGGATCATCACTGGCTCTCCTGATCGGGAACGAGGCGCACGGCTTGCCGGCAGAGATGGTGTATGCGTGTGATCTGACGATGACGATACCGATGACGGGCAAGACGGAGAGCCTCAACGCTGCCGTTTCCGGGGCGATCGCCATGTACGCAGTGGTGGCGGAGTCGGGATCCACTTGAATAGCAGCAAATCCATAGTTGCGTAGTTGGCTACTAACCAATGAGCGTATAGGCTGATCTCGGCCCCGGGTGGGGAAATCGTTTCGAGAGGAGACCTGATGCGTGTGCCGACGGTACGTCGAGTCAATGTGGTTGGAATCGCGGCCATTTTCGCCATCGTTCTGTTGGGAGCCGCATGTGGCTATTCGCCCTCTTCGAACAGCTCTGGGACGACGCTGCAAACCGGTGGAGCCGACGCGCCGTTGAGCGAAGAGGCTGCCGCAGGGCAGGCGGCCTTCGATCAACAATGCGCTGCCTGTCACACGATCGGGGGTGGACCCCTCGTCGGTCCCGACCTTGCAGGTATCACTGATCTTCGAGCGACCGACTGGCTGCACTCCTGGATCATCGACCCGGCCGCGTTCGCAGAGACCGATCCGGATGCGGAAGCGATCTTCACCGGTGGGATGCCGGCTCTCGGCCTGTCCGATGCCGAGACGGACGAGGTGATCGCCTACCTGGAGAGCACGAGCGAGGTTGAGGGATCGAGTGCTGCTCCGGAAGGCCCGCGAGATCTCAGCGCTGTTGAATTCGACGAGGCGTCCGAGATATTCTTCAACCGATGTGCGGGTTGTCACGGCACCCTGCGTGCCGGGGCCACGGGTCCTGCTATTCAGCCTGAGGATCGGACGCTCGAGATCGGTACCACCGGGATCGAGACAATTCTCACGAAGGGCCTACCAGGAGGAATGCCGGCGTGGGGAGATGCAGGAATCCTCACCGAAGGCGAGATCGATCTGCTGGCGAACTTCATCCAGCTCGATCCTCCGACCCCGCCACCGCTCGATCTCACGCAGATCACGGAATCCTGGAATCTGGTTGTTCCGGTAGCCGATCGCCCAACCGAGTCGCAGACGGCTCGTGACTGGGAGGACTTCACAGGAGTCATCCTTCGTGATGCCGGACAGGTCGCGATCATCGATGCGGGAACGAAGGAAACGGTCGCCGTCATCGACACCGGATTCGCCGTTCATATCCTCAGGTCCTCTGCGACCGGCCGCTACTTCATCGCCGTGGGGCGTGACGGTCGGGTCACGATGATCGACCTCTGGACGGAGACACCGGAGATCGTCGCCCAGGTTCAGGGCTGTTTCGACGCCCGGAGCGTCGAAGCGAGCAAAGTCGAGGGTTTCGAAGACAAGTACATCATCGAGGGTTGCTACTGGCCGCCCCAGTACGTGGTATTCGATGGTCAGACTCTCGAACCGCTGGTTGTCCATGACATCTTGAGTCCCGATATCAACGGTAAGGAGCTGGACGAGGTGCGGGTTGCGGCCATCGTTGCGTCGCACTTCGATCCCGTCTGGGTCATGGGTTTGAAGGAGTCGGGTTACGTCGGGATCGTCGACTACTCGCAGCCGGACTTCCCTCTTGTGAAGAAGATCGAGGCCGATCTCTTCCTCCACGATGGCGGATGGGACCACACGGGTCGCTACTTCATCACGGCTGCCAATGCGCAGAACAAACTGATGGTGATCGATGTCAAGACGCAGGAGCTGGTCGCAGGTATCGAGACCGGAAAGGTCCCCCATCCCGGTCGAGGCGCTAATTGGCAGGATCCCGAGTTCGGTTGGGTGTATGCCACCACGCACATCGGTGAAGGGAAGCTCACACTGATCGGTGCAGACCCGGAGGGCAATCCCGAACACGCATGGAAGGTCGTGCGGGAGGTAGAGATTCCGGGTACCGGAAGCCTGTTCCTCAAGACCCATCCGGAGTCGCAGTGGGTGTGGATGGACACGGCCCTCTCGAATGTCGAGGGAGAGAACCAACAGGCGTGTGTGTACAGCATCGAGAAGATGGAGATGGAGAAGTGCTTCCAGGTTGCCGACCACGGCACGGTTGTGCACTTCGAGTACAACAAGGCCGGTGACGAGGTCTGGATATCAGTGTGGGACAGAGATGGAGAAGTCGTCATCTACGACGATGAGACCTTGACGGAGAAGCACCGGATCACGGGCGACTGGCTCATCACGCCGACCGGGAAGTTCAACGTCTTCAACACTGCGAACGACATCTACTAGGAGAGACGCTCGAATCGATGTTCCTTGCCGTCAGCACGCATCCCATGCGTCGGCGAGGGACATCGACGAGAGTTCCCCGAGTAGAGCATCGCGAGCCTGCGACCACGCCCCGTGGAGAGCGCACGGATCAGAGGCATCGCAGATCTCGCCGCTGAGCACGCACGTGTCGGTGTCGGTTACGCCTTCCATCGCTTCGATGAGTTCGAGCACCGAGATCGAGTCGAGTTGCACTGAAAGCTGATATCCGCCCCGGGGGCCGCGACTCGATGAGACCCACCGTTTGTGAACCAGAGGAGACATGATCTGGGGCAGATACTGGTGAGACGTACCGAGTGTCTCTGCGAGATCCGTGCCGGGGAGGAGAGCACCACATGAGCAGAGTGCCTGCATAGCCTGAAGGGCCAGATCCGTGCGCTTGTTGAGCTC
>JAOZMA010000031.1:11793-13459 GCA_029934555.1 Acidimicrobiia bacterium
TCAGCAATTCTCTAGCTCTTGGTCCGCTGCGGTGGCGTCCCGCGGAGGCTCCGGTCATCCCCGTAAAGTGCAATGCTGGGGCGAACGCACCGGTCACCCGAACTTCCACTTCTCTCTGGTCTGTATGGATCTGGATGTCATACCCGGATCGTCCGCGACAGTGGTCAAGACATCGCGGGCAGCGGGTCATGAGATTGTCAAAGAGATCAAGACGGTGTCCAGGCCATGGGGCGCAAGGGAATCCTCTTTGACATCCTGTTGACACGAGAAGTGCAGAGTTAGGGCATGCCAATAGATGTATCAGCAATCACCACGCCATCATCGGGAAAGAACGATTATGGTCAGGACATGCGATTTGGGGTTCTCGGGCCCGTTGAAGCGTCCGAGAAGCGGCGGCGACTGTCTGTGGGAGGGCCGAAACAGCGAACGGTGCTGGCCCTCCTTGTCTCGCGTGCCGGAAGCGCCGTGTCAACGGATCTCCTTGTTGACGGCGTCTACGGTGACGAGCCACCGCAGGGTGCGCGGCGTTCGGTTCAGACGTATGTGTCGAATCTGCGTGGTGAATTGGGCGAGGTCATCGAGGCGAGCGGGTCGGGCTACGTTCTCAATGCCGACCGTTCCGATGTCGATGCCCTCGTATTCGAGGATGCTCTTTCCGAGGCAGCCGCTTCTGGCGACCCCGAGCAAGCGGCGCAAACGCTCAGAGAAGCTCTGGCTCTGTGGCGTGGCCATCCGTATGCCGATGTTGACGGCTTCGCCCATCTCACGACGGAGAGGACACGCCTCAGCGAGCTCAGGATGACGGCGATCGAACATCGTGTGGATGCGGACCTGGAACTTGGATATCACCGGCAACTGATCGCCGAACTCGAGTCGCTCACCGAAGAGCATCCGCTTCGCGAGCGGTTCCGCGCTCAACAGATGCTTGCCCTCTACCGGTGCGGACGCCAGGCCGAGGCATTGCGCGCATACGAGAAGACGCGCAACTACCTCGTTGATGAGATGGGCCTTGATCCGTCGCCGGACCTGCGCGATCTGGAGCAACGGATCCTCGACCAGGACCCATCTCTCGGATTCGAGATCGGTCCTACCGTGAGACAGGCCTCGATCCTCGTGGCAGATGTCGCCGATCCTCATCTGCTTTCGGAGCTCAGCCCCGTCGACCGCGACACTGTCATCACTCAGCAGGCAGACGCCATATGGTCCGCCGCCGCTGACAATGACGGCGAGCTGTTCGCTCACCGGGGATCAGCGATCTACGCGTCGTTCGAAGACGTGGAGGGAGCCGTCAGTGCTGCGGCAGCTATCCAGCGGAATCTCGCGGACACGGGTCAACCGATGCGGATGGCGATCGGTGTGGGCGAGGTGCAGGTCTCTCAGGACGAAACAGTTGAAGGGCCGCCGGTCACGAGGGCTGCACAGCTCATTGGTGCGGCACACGGGGGGCAGGTCCTTCTATCGACCGAGGCGAACCATGCACTCTCAGAGTCCGGCGGTGCGGGCTGGGTGGTTCGATCCCTCGGCCAGCATGACGTCGACAGTTCGGGCCAGGCCAGACCCGTCTATCAGCTCATCGTCGACGACCTCGAGAGCAACTTCCTACCGCTGCGGACGGAGATGCTCCCTCTCCCGCTCCCCATCACGACTCGAGGTCTTCCCGGCTACT
>JAOZMA010000273.1 GCA_029934555.1 Acidimicrobiia bacterium
AGACAGCAGACAGCAGACAGCAGACAGCAGACAGCAGACAGCAGACAGCAGACACTTGCTGATCTACTGATCTACTGATCTACTAGCTCCACTGATACGGTTCATCCATGAGACGCTCCCTCGCGATTGCGATCATTCTCACAATCGCCGCTTCTTGTAGCGGACAGTCGGGCGACTCAACGACGACCAGCGTCACCACTGCATCGACCACAACGAGCGTTGCGACCACTTCCACCATGCCGTTTGCGCCGGGCGCTCCCGGGATCGGAGATTCGTACTACCCGGGGCTTGGGAACGGTGGCTATGACGTGCAGCATTACGATCTCGATCTCGCCTACTCGTCCGACGGAACCGTCGATGCGGATGTCGTCATCACGGCCGTAGCAACACAGAATCTCTCCGGCTTGAACCTCGACTTCGTCGGATGGGAGGTCAACGACCTGACCATCGACGGGGCCGAGGTCGCCTTCCTTCGGGACGGAGACGAACTCGTGATCACCCACCGGATTCCCTCGGGCGAGCATTTCAAGATCGATGTGTCGTACGGGGGCACACCCCAGCCGATGCAGTCGGCTGCGATCCCCATCGAGGTCGGCTGGTTAGTTGGCCCGGAGAGTGAGCAGTTCGTCGTGGCCGAACCCGATGCGGCGCACTCGTGGTTCCCTGCGAACGACCATCCGCTCGACAAGGCAACCTTCTCGTTCGCCGTTACCGTCCCCACCGGCCTCACCGGTGTAGCCAACGGAGAGTTGACGGAGATCGCCGAGGACGATGCGACCACGACCTACCGCTGGTCGATGGACACCCCGATGGCCCCGTATCTCGCCACCGTCGTCATCGGTGATGGCTGGCAGATCGTCGAAGATCCAGTCTCCACCGAGGAGGCCGGTGTGCCGATCAGGAACGTGCTCCCATCGGATCTCGTTGACGACGCCCCGGCCGCCCTCGCTCAGACCGGTGAGATGATCAACGTCCTCGAAGAGGCATTCGGCCCGTATCCGTTCGATCGGTATGGGATCGTCGTTGTCGGCGGGTTCCAGCACGCTCTCGAGAACCAGACGCTCTCCGTATTCGGACGGGCGATGGTCGACGCACCGTTCTTCGAGTACGTCCACATTCACGAGATCGCCCATCAGTGGTTCGGCAACTCCGTCTCGGTCGCACAATGGAGCGACATCTGGCTCAACGAGGGTTTCGCCACGTTCTCGGAGCTGCTCTGGGTCGAACACCTGCACGGCGTCGGCGCCTATCGGGAAGAGGTAGCGAATCGCACCCAGGCAGCACGTGTCGCCGGCTACGGACCACCGGCATCTCCCCCGCCCGACGAGCTCTTCAACGGCAGCGTGTACATAAGAGGCGCCCTCGTGCTCGTTGCGTTGCGCGATGAGATCGGCGATGACGTCTTCTTCGAAACGCTCAGAACGTACACAGAGCGCTACGCCGACGGCAATGCCACGACCGTGGACTTCATCGCCGTCGCCGAGGAGGTATCGGGCCGCGATCTCACCGGACTCTTCGAGGCGTGGCTCTACGGTCAAGAGCTGCCCGACTGACCGCTAACGTCGCCCCATGACGCAACACGCAGACATCGGACTCATCGGTCTCGCCGTCATGGGTCGCAATCTCGTCCTGAACATGGCCGACCACGGCTTCACGGTCGCGGTGTACAACAGGTCTCCCGAGAGGACGGCGGAGTTCTTGTCGGGCGAGGCCTCCGAAGCGCCGATCATCGGCACCCGTTCGCTCGAAGACCTTGTCGACGCCCTTGAACGTCCTCGTGTTGTGATGCTCATGATCAAGGCGGGGCAACCGGTCGACGATCAGATCGATGCCCTGCTCCCCCTGCTCGAACGCGGCGACATCGTTGTCGACGGCGGCAATTCACGATTCACCGACACCGAACGACGGACGGGACGCCTCGCCGAGTTCGGAATCCAGTTCATCGGGATGGGTATCTCTGGCGGTGAGGATGGCGCCCGGTTTGGACCGTCGATCATGCCCGGAGGCAACATCGTTGCGTGGCCCCAGGTCGAGTCCATCTTCCGATCGATCGCCGCCGAAGCCGACGGAGAGCCGTGCTGCGAATGGGTCGGCCCGGGAGGCGCCGGCCACTACGTCAAGATGGTCCACAACGGCATCGAGTACGGCGACATGCAGGTGATCGCCGAGGCGTACGACTTGATGCGTCGAGGACTCGGGTTGACACCGGCCGAGATGCGCCCCATCTTCACCCGGTGGAACCAGGGCCGGCTCGACTCGTTCCTCATCGACATCACCAGGGACATCATGGGGGTGCTCGACACCGACGGTGCACCGCTTCTCGATCATGTGCTCGACGCCGCAGGGCAGAAGGGCACGGGCAAATGGACCGTGGTGGCGTCGATGGATCAGGCGATGCCAACGACCCTGGTCTCCGAGGCCGTCTACGCCAGGATCGTGTCTGCTCTGGTCGACGAACGCACGACAGCCGCACAGGTACTGACCGGTCCGACCGGGGCGATCCAGGATGCACCGGACGATGTCGTCGCCGACCTCGAGGACGCTCTGTACGCATCCAAGATCGTCTCGTACGCCCAGGGCTTCATGCTGTTCGAAGCCGCCTCCGAGGAGTACGGATGGAACCTCGATCCAGGGACCATCGCTTCGCTCTGGCGGGCCGGATGCATCATCCGCTCGCGGTTCCTCGGCGACATCACGGCCGCGTACCGCTCCAACCTCGAACTTTCGAATCTGTTGTTGGATGGCTTCTTCCGCGATGCCGTTGTTGCCGCCGAACCGGGTTGGCGACGCACCGTCGCTCGAGCGGTCACTGCGGGCATCCCGGTTCCCGCATACTCGTCCGCTCTCGCGTTCTACGATGCATACCGTTCGGCTCGCCTGCCCGCCAATCTCATCCAGGCCCAGCGCGACTCATTCGGTGCCCACACCTACGAGCGGACCGACGAGCCGCGTGGTCGATTCCTCCACTCGGATTGGAGCCCAGAATGAGAACCCCTCCGCGCACGATGGTCGCATTGATCACGCCGTTCGACGGCACCGGTGCGATCGACGGCGACGCACACCGCCACAATGTTGACGTTCTCGCCGATCGGGGGGTCAGGGGTTTCCTCATCGGTGGTTCCACGGGCCAGGGTCCATACCTCGAACCCGGGGAACGAACCACCCTCACATCACTGGCGCGGGAGGAACTCGGATCATCGGCGTTCCTGTTGACCGGCATCTCGGCTCAGTCAGTCAGTCAAGCGGCTTCGCAAGTCACCGAGGCAGCGGATGCCGACGCAGACGCCGTCCTCGTCACGACGCCCACGTTCCTCCTACGCAAGGACCACGAACTCGTCGCCTCGTTCTTCCGATCGGTCGCCGACATGTCCACCCTCCCCGTCTTCTGCTACTC
>JAOZMA010000032.1:0-10375 GCA_029934555.1 Acidimicrobiia bacterium
GGTCTCGCCGGATTCGGCGATCGCTCGCTTGGTGGCGTCGTAGATCTTGTGTGCCTCGGATTTGAGGGCCTTGAGTTGTTCGACGTCACCACTCGCCTCCGCGGCCGCCTTCAGCGTCTCGAGTCCTGCGATCGCTCCCCCGTAGATCTTCTGATGCGCCGGATTGTCGGTCTTGGTTTTGGCGTCGCGGAAGTAACCCAGTTTGTAGTCGATCGTGTCGAGCGCTGCCTTCCGCGCCTCGGAGATCTTCTCTTCCTCGCTCTGTCCGACCGAGGCGGCGCGATTCTTCGTCTCGTGGTAGATGGCGTGTGCCTGAGCGTCCATCACGCGAAGGTCTTCGATGTTGCTTGACGCCTCAGCCGATCCGCGGAGGTCGCGCAACCGGGCGATGCCGTCGTCGTAGACCTGCTTGCGGTCGGCATTGTCTGTTTCGCCCTTGAGACCCGAGAGCAATCCGATCTTGTAGTCGATCGTGTTGAGCGTCTGGGCACGAACGGTCTCGAGATCCCCGCTGCCGCTTTCGTCGGACGTCGCCGCTGCAGGAGCAGCCAGCGAGCCCACCACGAGTCCGAGCGCCATCAGAAGAACGAGGATGACCCTCGTACGTGCCGTTGCATATGTCATCGGTGCCTCCACCATGTGTGGCGAAGCGCCGGCATTCCCCTCCCGCCCGGGAGGCTCCTATGCGAACCAGGAGAACGGAGACGCATCGCTCCGATCCCTTCCCGAGTGTCTTCGTCCCGACACTCCGAATTCTTGAGACCGGGTGGCTCAAATGAGTCGAACGAACCACGGACACCGGCGGATCATGGGCCCACCGACGACTAGAAGGTGGGCGGGTCGAGGAAGACGACGGGGATCTCGCGGTCGGTGCGGGACTCGTACACCGCATAGCCGTCGTACGCGTCGAGGACTTGAGGCCACCAGACCTTCCGTTCATCCGGTGTCGCCGTCGTCGCCGTGACGGGCCAGCGATCACCAAGAACCTGGACGCTCTGGACGATGGCTCCTGGCTCTGCCAGCAGATTCATGTACCAGTGGGGATGATGATCCCTCCCGCCCCAGGACGCGATGACGACAACTCGTTCGTCGTCGCGCAGATAGAGGAGTGGCACCGTGTGCTGCTTCCCGGACCGTCGTCCTGTGGTCGTCAGCAAGCACATGTCGTTGTCGACGAGCCGGCGACCCACCGCTCCGCGAGTGCCGCGATACAGCACACGGTGGAGCGACGACATGTATTTCGCTGTTCGATCTCTCAACGTTTCAGACCCTCTCGCGTCGCACTCCGCCGCCGGAACCACCGTACCGCCTGATGTGGCACAAGCCCCTTTTCGATTCGTATAAGATGAACGAGTTCGACGCACGGTGCCTTCCGGCAGCGTGCAGATCGATCGAGTACGCGGCACACATGCCGCTTTGCCAATGAGGAAGGATGGCTCGTGAAGGGTCTATTGAAATACCTGGTGCTCCTTGCTGTAGTGATGCTTGTTGCTGCTGCATGTTCGAGCGACGACTCTGATTCTGGAACGGATACGACCGCAGCTGCAACCGAGACGACCGCAGCTGCAACCGAGACGACTGTTGCTGCAACCGAGACGACGGCAGCAACGGCGACGACAGCGGCGCCCACCGAGAAGATCGATATCGACTTCTGGGTAGCGTTCTCTGACGAGTCACGTCTCGGATTCGCAAACGACAGGGCTGCAGAGTTCAACGAAGGACACCCTGAGTACAACGTGAGAGTGACCTCGTTCGCGTCATACAACGACGTGTTCGACGCTGCCATTCTTGCTGTAGACAGTGGAGAGCCCCCGGGCCTCATCCACTTCTTCGAGGCCGCCACCAGGCAGGCACTCGATGCTGTGGACGGCGACGGGAACCCGATCTTCAAGTCGGTTACCGACGCGATCGCCGGTCGTACCGAGATCCTCGGCGAGCCGGTCGTTCTCGACTCGGTCGTCGATGCAGCACGCAACTACTACACGGTGGACGGTTCGTTCTACTCGATGCCGTGGAACACGTCAACGACGGTCATGTTCAACAACATGGACATGCTCAACGAAGCCGGAATCACCGAGCCGCCCGCCACGTGGGCAGACGTTGAGACCGCATGTGCAGCCGTTATGGCACTTGACGATGCACCCAGTGGATGCATCACATGGCCGAACCACTCATGGTTCGTCGAGCAGACGCTCGGCCAGCAGGGTGAGCTCCTCGCTAGCGCCGACAACGGCCGTACCGGCCGTGCGACTGAGGTCTTCCTCGAGTCCGACGGCATGATGAACTATCTCGAGTGGTGGAAGAGCCTCAACGATGCGGGCTACTACACCTACACGGGTCTCCAGCGCGACTGGGACGGCACGTCGAATGCCTACCTTGCTGAAGAAGTGGCGATGCTCGTCTACTCGAGCTCGGACACGACGTTCTTCGATGACAACGCTGAGTTCACCAATGTGGCCAGCTTCATGCCTTATGACGGGGACGTCGACTACGTCGGCAACCTCATCGGTGGCGCGACGATCTGGATGCTCGACGGTATGGAAACGACGACGGAAGACGGAGCGCTTGCGTTCTTGAACTTCTTCTCGAACCCAGCCAACGCAGCAGCGTGGCATCAGTTGACCGGGTACATCCCGATCACCCAGGACGCCGTCGATCTTCTCGAGAGCGAAGGCTGGTACGACGAGAGCCCGAACAGCAAGGTCGCATCCGACCAGCTCGCGGCAGCGAAGAACACCCCGGCATCGCTCGGTGCGTTGCTTGGTAACTTCGTCGGAATTCGTGACGTCATCACGCTCGCGATCGAGGACATCCTCGTGAACGATCTTGACGTGGCTACCCGCATGGCAGACGCCCAAGCGGAAGCTCAGAAGTCACTGTCCGAGTACGAACTGCTCTTCGGCGGTTGATCACAACGACCATGGATTGGGGGGCGGAGCACCTGCTCCGCCCCCACATCCACATCGACAAGCGGATTCATCTATGAAATCTGACATCCGATGCTGATTCTTGGCCTCGTCGTCGCAGCTGTTCTCGGCCCTCTCTACGTGTGGTGGCAGAACGACAACCCGACGGTCAAGCGCTACGGCATCGGATCGGCCGTCGCCGTGATCGGTGCAGCGGCCACCCCGTTCGCGATGGGCCGATGTGCCTTCAACGAGGGCACGAGCGGCGTCGACCACCTGCTTGCCTACAGCCTCATGGCCGGTGGTGCGTGGCTTGCTCTGATGATCATGCAGGCGCTCTTCGATCGCTCAGACGGCAAGAAATCGGACAGCGCGGCAATGACCGGCGAGATCCGTACCGGCGGCTTCCGCCTCGGCTGGTGGGTGCCGTGGATGCTCCTCTCACCCACCCTCATCATTCTGATCTGGTTCCTCTACCTCCCTGCGGTCCAGACGTTCACTCTCTCAACGAAGCTCACGAAGCTGGGCGCCCCGAAGTCGGTCGATGTCTGCTTCGGGAACTTCACCGAGCTCCTCATCACGGACCCGTGGAAGCTCGTCGCCTATCCGCTCCTCGCCATCGCCGCGGTTTACGGCGCACGGTTCTGGCTTGGCCGCTCAGAGCGAGGGACATGGAACCGCAAGGGCGCCGAGGTTGCCTCGATGTTCGCCATGCTCTCGATCTTCGTGGCGATGTATGCCATGTTCTCACCCGGCGGCGGCGGGCAGGTCGCCTACCGCCCGGTCTACCTCAACACCGTCATCATCACCGTTGGCATCGTGGCGTTCGGCATGATCGGCGGCCTCGCCGTCGCCTATCTCGCGTTCCGCAAGATCCGCGGCGGCAGCCTGTACCGGACCTTCCTGATCTGGCCGTACGCGATCTCGCCCGCCGTTGCCGGCGTTCTCTTCTTCATGATTTTCGATCCGACGGCCGGCATCTTCACCCACACGATGGACGTCGTGTTCGGCATCGACGTTCCCAACTACCGGGAGAGCGCGGTGCTCGCGCAATCGTCGATCATCCTCGCGAGCGGATGGAAGATCCTCGGGTACAACATCCTCTTCTACCTCGCCGGACTGCAGACCGTATCGACCGATCAGATCGAGGCGGCCGTCATCGACGGTGCGTCGTCGTGGCAGCGGTTCGTCAAGATCGTCTTGCCGGCGTTGTCACCGATCACGTTCTTCCTTCTCGTGACGAACCTCACCTACGCGTTCTTCGAGGTATACGCAACGATCGACTTCATGACCAAGGGCGCCCCTGCGGGCAAGACGTCGGTAGCGATCTACGAGATCATCCGGATCGGCGTCAACAACGGTGACCTTGGCCGGGGTGCCGCACAGTCGGTCCTCTTGTTCGCTGCGGTGATCGCCGTCACCGTGTGGCAATTCCAGACAAGCGGCAAACGCGTTAGCTACGGGGGTTCGTGATGGCAGAAGGACTTACCCCGGGAGTCAAGCGTAGGACCTGGATCAGAGGTCGACAGTGGCCATATCACATCAGTTTGATCGTGACTGCGATCGTGATCGCGTTCCCGCTGTTGTACGCCGCTCTCATCGCGACGCAGACCAACACCGAGATATTCGCGTTCCAGATGACCCCGGGTAGCGCTCTTCAATCGAACTTCGATGCCGTCTGGTTCGGGAGAGATTTTGCCGGCGCCATGTGGAACTCAACCGTGCAGACGATCCTGGTCACGACCGGCAAGACCATCCTGGCCCTCCTCGCGGGTCTTGCGTTCGTCTACTTCAAGTTCCCGGGCAAGTGGATTGTGTTCTTCCTGGTCCTCATCACCCTGATGATGCCCACCGAGGTCATGATCCTTGCGATGTTCCGGTTGGTCTCGGGTCTCGGGTGGCAGGACACGATGGCGGCGATCGTGGTTCCGTTCCTGGCATCGGCGACCGGGGCGTTCCTTTTCCGTCAGCACTTCGCGAACCTGCCGGCTGAGCTGCTCGAGGCGGCCCAGATCGACGGAGCCTCGCCGGTGCAGTTCCTCACCAGGGTGCTGATCCCTCTCTCGTGGAACGTCATCGCAGCACTGTTCGTAATCCAGTTCGTGTACACGTGGAACATGTTCCTGTGGCCGAGCCTGATCATCAGAGACGAATCGAAGCAGGTCGTCCAGGTCGCACTCCAGACGCTGACGAATATCGACGGCGCCTTGACGTACGGACCTCTGATGCTGGCGGCGATCATCGCTTCGATTCCGCCTGCGATCGTGTTCTTGCTCATGCAGAAGCCGTTCATGAGCGGTTTCGCTATCGGCCAGCAGAAGTAGGGCTTTTCGCCTCCCGTTCGGATCCGAATAGATAGGTACGATCGACTTATGGGCCTTCGAAACACAGCGCTTGCAAAACTCAATGGTGGTTCGTTCGATGTTCTGATCATCGGAGGCGGGATCAACGGTGCCGTATCTGCCGCCGTTCTCGCCGGGCGGGGCGCAACCGTAGCGCTCGTCGATCGCGGTGACTTCGGGAGCTTCACCAGCCAGGAATCGTCCAACCTCGTATGGGGCGGCTTCAAATACCTCGAGGGATACGAGATCTTGCTCGTCCGCAAGCTCTGTGTTTCGAGGAACCGGCTCATCAAGGCCTACCCGGACAACATCAAGCCGATTCCGTTCATCGCGGCTCTTGATGAAGAGTCGCCACATCCCACATGGCTCGCGGCTCTAGGCGCCACTGGATACTGGGGAATCGGGAGCTTCCGCACCCACCGTCCCAGGCACCTCTCCACAGAGAAGATCGGCGAACTCGCGCCGATGGTGAACCTCGAAGGGGTCGTCGGAGGAATCGAGTACTACGACGCCTACCTGCCGGACAACGACTCTCGCTTCGTCTTCAGCTTCGTGCGATCGGCGCTCGATGTCGGGGCGACCGCTGCGAACTACGTCGAGGTGGTTGGCGCCGAACGTCAGGACGGGCGGTGGCAGGTCACCCTGCGGGACGTCGACTCCGGCGACGAGCCGTTCACCTGCACGGCCCGCATCGTGGTCAACGCGGCCGGTCCATTCATCGACGGCGTGAGTGAAGAACTCGACGTTCGAACCGACCATCGGGTCGTGTATTCGAAGGGGATCCACCTCATCGTTCCCCAGATAACGCCGGACGAGCGCGTGTTGGCGTTCTACGACAACACGGGAAGGCTCTTCTATGTCATCCCCATGGGTCGGCGCTCGGTGATCGGAACCACCGATACCCGCATCGACACGCCGTATACAGAGGTCACAGATGAAGATCGAGACTTCCTACTCGGCCAGATCAACAGCAAGCTGAATCTGCCGAAACCGCTGACACGGGACGACGTCATCGCGGACCGGAGCGGAGTGCGACCACTTGTCGTCCCTGTTGGTGGAGGCGACCAGACGGACGTTGACTGGACGAAGCTCTCACGCAAACACGAGATCGAGACCGACAACGACAGATGCGTCATCTCGATCTTCGGGGGCAAATTGACCGACTGTCTCAACGTCGGAGAAGAGGTCGCTGACGAGGTCGAACAACTCGGCATCCCTCTCGAGAAGGACACCCACACCTGGTACGGAGAGCCGGCGAAGGCGACCCGGGAAGAGTTCTATCGCCAGGCCAGGCTGATGCGTCTCGACGATCTGCGAGACCGGCCCGATGTGGAACCGCTGTCGGACCGCCTCTGGCGCAGATACGGGCGGAGGGCCTTCGAGATGCTCGACGAGATCCAGCAGGATCCGTCGATGGGGGAGGACGTCATCGAGAGCGCCGACTACCTTCGCGTAGAGTTGTGTCTCGCTTCAGAGACCGAGATGGTGACGAAACTCGAAGACTTCCTCCGCCGCCGATCGAAGATCACACAGGTGATCAAGGAAGAAGACGTGCGGTCATCACCGGGCCTCCACGAAGCCGCAGAGATCCTCTTCGGTGACGACGCCGACGCCCGGCTGGCCGAATACTGGGGCTCGCTGCGCTCGCCGTAGTCAGTAGTCCGTAATCCGTATTCCGTATCGGGTCCTGCTGGTAGCTGGCGGCTCGTAGCTGGCGGCTTTCTGATCTACTGGTCTACTACTTCCAACGCTTGGTCCAGGTCTGCGATCAGGTCCTCTACGTCTTCGATGCCTGTCGAGTAGCGGACGAGGCTCTCGGGGATCCCCATTGATGCCCGTTCGTCCGCCGTCATTTCGACGTGGCTCGTTGTCGCCGGCGGTCCGACGATGGTCTCAACGGCACCCAGGTTCGCCGCCATGTGCGCCAGTTCGAGGCGGGGGAGCACAGCGCGGACCGAGTCGAACCCGCCGCGGATCGAGAACGAGAGCACACCTCCGTACCCCTTCATCTGACGGGCTGCGATCTCGTGATGGGGATGTGACTCCAGGCCCGGGTAGAAGACGGCTTCGACGGCCGGGTGTTCCTCGAGGTGCCGGGCGATGGCCATGGCGCTGGCGTTCTGCCGTTCGACCCGGAGTTGCAGAGTCTTCACAGATCGCAGCAACAGATAGGCGGCGAATGGATCGATGGTGGCGCCGTTGATCTCCCGGTAGTGGTAGATCCGGTCGATCAGCTCCCGACTGCCACACACGATCCCACCGAGGGCGTCTGCGTGGCCACCGAGGAACTTGGTCGCCGAGTGAACGACGAGGTCTGCGCCGAGTTCGAGGGGGCGTTGGTTGATCGGCGTCGCGAACGTGTTGTCGACGACCACGACCGCGCCCACGGCGTGTCCTGCGGCAGCAAGACGCTCCAGGTCGAGAACCTTGAGCGTGGGGTTCGTCGGTGTTTCCAGGTACAGCACGTCGCAGCCCTCAGCCACAGCGGCCTCGATAGCGTCATGATCGTCGGTGGCGATCAGATCGACCTCGACGCCGATGCGGGGGAGGAACTCGAGGAACAACTTCGTCGTGCCACCGTAGGTGTCCTTCACGGACACCACCCGATCTCCGGGGCCGAGGAGAGTATGCAGCGTTCCTGAGATTGCGGCCATTCCGGTTGCGAAGGCGGTTGCCGTCTCCGCTCGTTCGAGGGCGGCGATGCGCTCTTCGAACACCGCAACCGTCGGGTTCGTGTTTCTGCTGTAGATGTGGCCGGGGGCTTCGCCAAGAGCGACCGAGATCCACTCGTCGATGTCCTCGTAGCCGAAGCTCACCGACTGGACGATCGGAACCTGCGTCGATCGCTCCCACATCGGCTCGTCCTCACCGGCCCACACCGACAGCGTTCCGTCTCCGTAGCCCATCACAGCCACCTCTCGTTCGATTCGACCACGCTACCAATCACTACGCTGCTCCCGTCAAAGGAGCACAATCGTGGACAAGCATCGCATCGCCGATCGGGCTCTGGAGCTCGTCGCTACCGAGTCTGTCACAGGTGACGAGCAGAGCGCAATAGACCTCGTGGCGTCGTGGCTTCAACCGATCGCAGACGAGGTCGACGCCTGGGTTACGCCGATGCACGAACTCGAACTCGATCCGGCCTACCCCGGCCGGGAGATCGAGCGTGATCGAGTGCCGGTGGTCGCCGCTCGCATCACGGGGAATCGTCCCGGGCCGACGATCGTGTTGACCGGACATGTCGACACCGTTCCCGTAGGTGATTCCGATCGATGGACACGGGATCCGGCGGGCGAGATCGACGGTGACATCCTCTACGGCCGCGGCGCCACCGACATGAAGCTCGGTCTTGTAGCGGCCATCGAGGCGTTCACGACTCTGGCAGACGAAGGTCGTGAATTCCCGGGCGAAGTTCGTCTCGTGGCAGTCCCCGGCGAAGAGGACGGGGGAACCGGCACGCTCGCAGCCATCCGTCGCGGATGGACTGGAGACTTCGTCATCATCACCGAACCAACCTCGGGACCGAATGGGCCGCAGATCGTCGCCGCCCACGGAGGTGCGCTCACGTTCACGATCGAGGTCGAAGGCAGATCGGCCCATGCCGCCACGAGACGAGAGGGCGAGTCGGCGCTCGAACACTTCTGGGCGATTCACAAGGCCCTTCGAGACATCGAGACAGAGTTGAACGAGGGTGAGACCAATCTGGCGATGGCTTCACTCGGTCTGCCGTATCCGACCACGGTCGGGATCGTTCACGGCGGGGTGTGGGCATCGAACGTGATGGAGGAGATCACAGCCGAGATCCGGGTCGGGGTAACGATCGATGAGACGATCGCCGAGGCTGAGGATCGGTTCGAGGGGAGCCTCCGAAGTGCGATCGCCGGGGATCCATGGCTCGACGAGCATCCTCCCCGGATCGAACGGACGGGTGCTGCTTTCGGGTCTTCTTCGATCGATACGGCTCATCCTCTGGTCACTGCTGTGAGCGATGCGGCGGCCACGATTACCGGTGTCACTCCCGACCCGATCGGTGTCCCCTACGGGTGTGACATGGCTCTCTGGACGCGTGTCGGGGGTGCAGCAACGCTCGTGTACGGTCCGGGAGATGTTCGCACCGCACACGCAACCGACGAGCATGCGTCTCTCTCAGAGGCTGTTGTCGTGGCAGCGACGCTTGTCGGTGCCGTCCGTCGCATTCAGACGGCGCACGCCGTGTAGTGGATATGACTTCCTGAGGCTCTAACCTGCAAGAAGCTAACGAGAGGGAGTATCGATGGAGAACATCGACTGGCAATACCTGCTGTTCAGTTTTGAGGGACGCATCAACCGGGCAAAGTACTGGTTGGGAGTTGTCGCCGTAGCGATCGTTCCGTGGCTGTTCTTTATGCTTGCCATTGCCGTCAATTCAACGTTCTTGTACTGGATTGCGGTGCTCGTCTCCTTGATCACGATCTGGCCGTCGCTCGCGATCCACATCAAGCGGTGGCACGATCGGGGCAAGTCCGGATGGTGGATTCTCATCGTGTTCGTCCCGTTCATCGGGTGGATCTGGGCTCTCATCGAGACAGGCTTCCTTCCCGGAACGCCGGGACCGAACGAGTACGGCCCCGACCCGCTTCTCATCCCCTAGAACAGACAATCCGCACAACAGCGGCACAATCGGTTCGATGCCCTCGGCATCCCTCCGGTCGTGTCGCTGTTGTCGTTGTGGGACGTTGGTTCAGCCGTGGAGATCGGCCTCCAGTTCACCGCGGTCGATGGCGTCTGAGTACGCCTGATAGTCGGTCTCGTTCTGGTCGGCGTACTTGTCTGCGAACGTGGTGATCGCCTCGTCGAACGTGTCGCTGCTGCCGAGATAACCATCGATGGCCGCCGGATCGCCGGACCGGGCGTGGGTTCTCGCGAGGGTCCAGCCGCACGCTCTCGCGTAATCGCGGAGATTCTTCTCATCGGCGTGGTCAACGTCGAACGACTCCTTCCAGTCACGGAGCTGCCGCCAGTAGTAGTCCCGGCCGTCGTGCGCGGGGGACCAACCGAGGAAGATGTCGCTCGATGCCTGCATGAGGCGCTGTCCATGAACGACGCGCTCGCCGTGGTTCTTGTACGGGCTCTGCGGAAGATACGCCT
>JAOZMA010000032.1:10385-13359 GCA_029934555.1 Acidimicrobiia bacterium
GCCTCGAGGACCGACGGGCCAGCCTCCTTGACCTGAAGGAACAGGGGGTCCTGCTCGTTCCGACCTTCGAGCAGCAGAATCAGGCATCGTGTGCCGACGCTGCCTACTCCAACGACCTTCAGTGCCATGTCGATCGGTTTGAACTTGTCGAGGAGAGTCTGTCGGTCGGGTGGGAGACTCTCGCGATAGAGGTCGAAGCTTCGCCGGGCCTCCTCTTCGAGTTCCTCCGGCGTGGCGATGTGCGTCGCCTCCCGAAGCGGGACAAGACCGGGCGGATCCGACTTGATCCGATAGTCACCATCGACGCGCTCGGCCAGCTTCGAGAGTGCCTGAAGACTGTTCCTCGAGCGCGCCTTCCTGCTTACGCTCCGGGTTCGCCTCGCCTTCTTCTTCCTCCCTTGCTCTCGATAGAAGTCTCCGATGTCGTCGATCGACATGTTGGCGTACCACACATCGAGCGTCGGCTGCTCGGCGAACTGCTCCATAGCTGTGCGGTACCGAGCGATGGACGTTGCGGTGATCTTGGCGATGGCGGCATCATCGAATCCAAGGTGACGCCCGGCGATCGTGAAACTCGTGGCGAGCCGTTTGAGGTCCCACTCCCACGGTCCGACGAGGGATTCGTCGAAATCGGTCACGTCGAACACCAGCTCCCGTTCTGCAGAGCCGTATGCACCGAAGTTCGAGAGGTGGGCATCACCACAGATCTGAGCCGTCAGACCGGTCGATGGGGTGGTCGAAAGATCTGAGGCCATGATCAGCGCCGCACCCCGATAGAACGTGAATGCCGACTCGATCATTCGGCCGCGGCGGACGGGGACCAGCCAATCCAGACGTCCGTCGTTCTGGCTCTCGATCAAGTCGACCGGATCGGGTCGATCTGGTGACGGCGACCAGTCGGCGTGGCTCGACCGTGGTGTCAACTCGCGAAGGGATTTCCCATACGCCTTCCGCTTCTCGACGGACCGGCGCGGAGCCTCAACTTCCCATCCCATGTCAGAGCACCCTCCTCGTTGACCAGCGGATTCAGGCTACCCGGCGAGCACATCGCTCGTGATCCGCCACGACGAAGTTCATGAATCGTCGTCCCGGTCCGGGTCGGTCGGTGTCAACGATTCGAGAGCGACGTTCCTGTCTGCTACTCCGGCGGTGATCGAAGCGCTCGCATAAAGCATGAGAGTAAGGAGATACAGGATCAGGAGAACGGCGATCGGTGCAGCGAACGCACCGTACTCCGGCTTGGCGATCGACCAGCTGATGATGACGGCAAGGAGGGACTTCAGCACAGTGATACCGATCGCGCCCACCGTCGCACCAACGATTCGTGCGCGGTGTTCGGGTCGAATGCCACCCAGGACACCGAGCAACAAGTACACAACGCCGAAGTCGATGATGAGAGTGACGACGATCCCGCCGACGGTCCAGACGGCCGCTGGAACGCCGGTCGATGCGAATCCATCAACACTCCGTGCCACGGAGGCGATCACATTGGGGATGGCGAACGAGAGCAAAATGAGAGGGGCGATGATGAGGAGCCAACCGAGGAGCCGGGCACGAGCAGCTACGAAGTTCCGGGGGTCCGGCGGGGCGCCGTAGATGAGGTGCAGGGAGTTGCTTGCTGCGACCATCGCTCCGCTTCCTGAGTAGAGAAGGAGCAACAGGCCTGCCAGTGATGTGCCCTGTCCGATCGCCCGTAGCTGATCCGGGTCGATGCCGCCCGTCCCGACCAGACCGGGGAGTGCCTGCTCGAGGGCGTCGGAGAGGCTCGCGGTGAGTTGATCCGACCCGAGCGCTGCCGCTGCTCCGTATCCGAACGCAAGCAGAGCGAACATCGTGATGAACAGGTAGTAGGTCGTTCCTGCTGCGAGGAGGGAGGCGTTGGCGAAGGAGAATCGATTGAACGCACGATACGCGATCCCGGCGATGCGGGAGCGTTCGTCGATAGCGCCGACGGCTTTGGGGAGATCCTTGGGAGGCGGATCGATCGGTTTGCCGGGGATCGGCGGGGGAGAGGAGATGGCGGCCATCGGCGCGATTCTTCCGTTCGGCGACCGTCACAACAATCGACCCGGCCGACCACCCCACGTCCGACGCGTCGCTTGTGTCTAGAAGACGGTGCGATGCCGCTGCGTGCGATCGCCGAAGCGATGGGGAAGCGCTACGTCGAGATTCCTTCCGGAGTAGTCAAATCGGCGCTCGGAGCGATGAAGCGACTCGGTGTCACCCAGTACGGGCCCGAGCAGGTGAACTTCCTGCGCTACCGCCCGGTGCTTTCGAACCGGCGACTGAAAGAAGAGTTCGGCTACACGCCCCGCAAGACGAGCGAGGAGACGTTCTTCTTCTTCCTCGAGGGACGCCGTGGCGAGGCGTGACCTGACCGGTGCCGTGGTTGTGGTGACCGGTGCTGCCGGAGGTCTCGGCCTGGCGATCGCTCGTCGGTTCGTCCGCGACGGGGCCCGCCTTGCTCTGCTCGACATCGACGAAGACCGGCTTGCCGTGGCGGCCACCACGATCCCCGACGCCATCGCCGTCGTCTGTGATCTCACCGATCCCCAAGCATGCGAAGAGGCGATCGCCACCGTCGTCAAGCGGTGTGGCGGCGTGGACGTGCTTGTCAACAACGCAGGCATGACCCACCGGTCTGCGTTTGTCGATACCGACCCGGCGGTGATCCGGAAGGTGATGGAGTTCAACTACCTCGGCTCGGTCAACGTGACGAAGGCTGCGCTCCGGTCGCTCATCGAGCGCAAGGGGGCGATCGCCGTCGTCACATCGGTGGCCGGGTTCGCCCCGGTTCTCGGCCGCACCGGGTACGCCGGATCGAAGCATGCCCTGCACTGCCTGTTCGACACTCTCCGTGCGGAGCTACGACCCTTCGGGGTCGACATCACGATCGTCGCTCCGACGTTCGTCGACACGAACATGCAGGAACGAGCCCCTGGGGGTAACGGTGATGTCATGTCCCACCCCCAAT
>JAOZMA010000033.1 GCA_029934555.1 Acidimicrobiia bacterium
TACGGATTACGGATTACGGATTACGGATTACGGATTACGGATTACGGATTACGGAGTACGGACTACGGACTACGGACTACGGACTACGGACTACTCCTTCTTCCCCGCATCCAACTCTTGGTGAGCACCGGTTCGCAGGTGACAGGCCGCCAGGTGTTCTTCGGACCCGTTGACGGGCAACAGGGCCGGAATCTCGACGTCACAGATCCCCGCTTGAGCGATCGTGCATCGGGGATGAAAGTGGCATCCCGGTGGCGAATTGATCGGTGAGGGGACGTCGCCTTGGAGGATCACACGATTGCGTGGACGGTCCGGATCCGGGATCGGAATCGCCGACATCAGCGCCTCTGTGTAAGGGTGAACGGGGTTGGCAAAGAGACGGTCGCGATCGGTGAACTCGACGATCCGGCCGAGGTACATGACTGCCACCCGATCCGAGATGTGTTCGACCACGCCGAGATTGTGAGCGATGAACAGCAACGTCAAGTTCAGTTCTTGCTGTAGCTCCTTCAAGAGATTGAGGACCTGAGCCTGCACGGACACGTCGAGAGCTGAGACGGGTTCGTCGGCGACCAGGAACTCCGGCTCTAGGACCAGGGCACGGGCGAGGCCTATGCGCTGGCGTTGACCACCTGAAAACTCGTGGGGGTATCTGCCGGCGGCGCTCGGCTCGAGGCCAACAAGGTCGAGCATTCGGTTGACCTGCTCCCGGCGCTGCTTGCGATTGCCGACCTTGTGCAGGCGGAGACCTTCAGCGATCGAGTCTCCGACCTGCGTTCTCGGATCGAGCGAAGAGAACGGATCCTGAAAGATGATCTGAACCTTCTTGCGGAATGGTTTCAACGCCTTCCCGCTGAGATGGGTGACGTCCTCACCCTCGAAGGTGATCGATCCCGAAGTCGGCTCGAGGAGTCGGACAAGCATCCTGCCGAGCGTGGTCTTGCCGCAGCCGGACTCGCCGACGAGACCGATCGACTCGCCCTTCATGATGTTGAAGCTGACACCATCGACGGCATCGACAGTGGCGGTCTCTCGTTGGAGAACACCGCTCTTGACCGGGAACTGCTTCACCAGATCCTTGATCTCAACGAGAGGCTCACTCATCGGTAGCCCCTTCCTGGTAGAGCCAGCACCGGACCTCATGCCCGGTGGTATGTTCGATCAGCTGCGGTTCCTTCTGCGTACAGATATCGAGCTTTTTCTCGACGCGGGCGGAACACCGATCTGCGAACCGGCACCCGGGCGGCAGATCGATGAGTGACGGCACCATGCCGGGGATCGTTTCGAGCGTGTCAACGGGTGCGCCGAGGACCGGGATCGATCCGATCAATCCTTTCGTATACGGGTGCAACGGATTCTTGAAGATCGAGCGAACATCGGTCTGCTCGACGATCTCACCCGCGTACATGACGGCGACGCGGTCGGCCATCTCGGCGACGACGCCCAGGTCGTGGGTGATGAGAAGGACTGCGGTGGCTGAGGACTCCTGAAGGTCTCGAATCAGATCGAGAATCTGTGCCTGGATGGTGACATCGAGTGCGGTAGTCGGCTCGTCTGCGATCAGCAGTTCGGGTTCACAGGCCAAGGCCATGGCGATCATCACTCGTTGCCCCATTCCGCCGGACAGTTCGTGGGGATACGCCTTTGCCCTCGATTCTGGATCGGGGATGCCCACCTCGGTGAGCATGTCGATGGCTTTCTCCTGTTCGACGTTCTTGGACCAATCCCGATGGAGTTTGTAGACCTCTTTGATCTGGATACCCGATCGCTGCACGGGATTCAGAGCCGACCCCGGTTGCTGGAAGATCATCGAGATATGCTCGCCCCGAAGATTCCGGAGTTCGTTGTCGTTCAGCTCGAGGATGTCTTGCCCATCGAAGAGGATCTGGCCGGAAACGACCTTCCCAGGGTGGGGAATGAGACGCATGATCGAAAAGGAGGTCACCGACTTGCCACATCCGGACTCACCCACGAGCCCAAGCACCTCACCGCGGTGGATCGACAGGGATACTTCATCGACTGCTTTGACGACACCGTCGCGGGTGTCGAAGTGCGTCTTGAGGCCCTTGATCTCCAGCAGCAGATCGCCAGACTTCCCGCGTTGCGGCGGTAGCGGGGTGACCTTGTTGGAGGAACGTTTCTTCGATGTCATCGGTTCAGTGTCGGGTCGAGAGCATCCCGCAGACCGTCACCCATGAGGTTGAAGCCGAGGACCGTGATCATGATGGCGATGCCAGGGAAGAAGACGAGGAATGGGGAGGTGAACAACTGGTTCCTCTCAGAAGCGAGCATCGATCCCCACTCAGCCAGCGGCGGCTGCGCCCCGAGGCCAAGGAACGAGAGACCGGCCGCCTCCAGGATCGCTGTGGCTACACCGAGGGTTGCGAGCACCACAAGCGGGGTCAGGGCGTTCGGGATCACACGCCGGACCAGCAGTTGTGTCGACGAGGCGCCGAGCGCTTCTGACGCGGCCACATAGTCACTCTCCTTGATGGAGAGCACCTGTGCTCGCATCACGCGCGCGTACCCCGGCATGGTGACGATGGCGATGGCGATCAGCGCGTTTCGCAGACCGGGGCCGAGGACGGCAACGATGGCGATCGCCAGGAGCAGAGAAGGGAATCCCAGGACCACGTCCATCACCCGCATGATGACATTGTCGATCCATCCTCCTGTGAATCCAGCGATCGCCCCGAAGGCGCTACCGACGAGCAGCGCGATGGTGACCGTGAAGAAGCCAAGCGTGAGGCTGACCCGGGCGCCGTAGATGATGCGTGAGAACTCGTCCCTCACGTTTCCATCGGTTCCCATGACGTGCTGTGGCGTCTCTTCGGAGCAACCAAACGCATGGACACACGGAGGGTCGCGAGGCCCAACGTCCTCTTTGCCGATGAGCACTTCATTCGGCTCGTACGGGGCCAGGATCGGGGCGAAGACGGCCATGAGAATGAGCAGCGTGACGATGGTCAACCCGATCATCCCCGACTTGCGGCCGCGGAAGCGTCGGAGAGTGAGCTTCCACTGACTGGATGGTTTGGTGGTAACGAGGTTCCTCTGATCGGTTACGGCCTCGATCTCTTCGACATCCTTGCGTTGGTTGAAGATGCTCATTTGACCCGGATCCTCGGGTCGAGATAGCCGTAGGAGAGGTCGACGAGCAGGTTCACAAGTACATAGCCGCCTGCGATGATCACGGTGAAGCCTTGCACTACGGCGTAGTCACGACCGGTGATGGCATCGAAGAGCGCTGTGCCCACGCCGGCAAGGCCGAACACCGTCTCGGTGAGCACGGCCCCGCCGAGCAGCCCGCCCAGTGAGAGACCGATGATGGTGACGACCGGGAGGAGAGCGTTCCTGAGTGCGTGATGACGCACGACACGCGTCTCCGACGCACCCTTTGCTCTGGCCGTTCTGATGTAGTCCTTGCTCATGACTTCGAGCAACGAGCTACGAGTGATCCGGGCGATGATCGCAAGCGGGATGGTGGCGAGAGCGATCGCTGGGAGGATCATGTGCCGAATCGCATCCCAGAACACTGCCCATTGGGCTGTGATCAGGGTGTTGAAGATGTAGAAATTCGAGATGAACTCGTTGACCGAGAACCAGAAACCCTCTTCTTCGAGGTTCCAGCCCCAGACCTCGTAGTAGGGCACAGAGAACACACCTGCGGTGAGGCGACCCGACGGGGGTAAGGCAAACGGCGTGCCTTTCAGAACCAGAGCGAACACGTAGGCGAGCATAAGGCCGAGCCAGAAGACGGGCATGGATACGCCAATATTGGCGAACGCCATCGTTGCACTATCGATTGCCGTGTTGTGCTTGCGGGCGGCGATGATCCCCATCGGGACACCGACCACGACAGCGATCGTGAGGGCAGAGAATGCCAACTCGATCGTCAGAGGCAAGCGTTCTATGAGAAGCTGGGTCACAGGACGGGAGAATCGGACCGACTCGCCGAGATTGAACGTTATGACGTTCTTCATGTAGATACCGAGTTGGACCCAGATCGGATCGTTCAGACCGTTGGCAGCGTCGAACCGTTCGCATGCCTCTGCGGTGGCTCGCTCTCCGAGCATCGAGGTGCAGGGATCTCCCGGGATCGCTCGGATGAGAAAGAACACGACGACGATGATCCCGAGGAGAACGGGAATCGCGAGCATGGTGCGACGTGTGATGAATCCGAGCATGTGTGGGGTGCAGCGTAGCGAGAAGTGGGGGAGGCAATAACGCCTCCCCCACTCTCAGTTAGCGATGCTGGGGGTTAGCCCTCAGCGTTGATCAGGCCGTTCCACAGATAGTCGTAGTACTCGAACACACCGCTGTTGCCGGTGTGGAGAGGACTCGTTGCGTCAAGGCCGGCCGTGTACGAGACAACGACGTCGTTGGCGTCGAAGGTCGTGCCGTCATGGAAGGTCACACCCTGACGTAGGGCGCACGTCCACAGCGACAGGTCCTCGTTCGGAACGCACTCGGTGGCCAGCTGTGGCTGGATGTCACCGGTTGGCGTGTAGCTGTACAGCGCCTCGACGACCTGGGCGCAGGCACGGAGCGACTCGCCGTCGGTCTCATCGGCGCAGTACAACGAGATCGGCTCATTGCCCTGCATGAAGACCAGCGTGTCCGTTCCGTTGTCCCAGGCGTTGAACATCACCTGGCCCCACGGAGGGGCGTAGGCGCCGGTCACCGTTGCCGTTGCGCCGAATGCGCTACCGGCGTGGGCGATCGGGACCATCGGGACGAGTGCCTTGATGGCGTTGTTGGCCTCTTCGTAGAGAGGAGCAGCTTCAGTGGCACTAGCCATCTGTGATGCCGCCAACAGTGGTTCGTAGATCTCCGGATGGGGAGTGCCGAACTGCATGTTGGTCTCTGCGAAGTGGAAGTCCAGGAAGTTGGTGACGTGCGGGTAGTCGCCCGTCCATCCCAGAAGGTGAATGCCGTCCAGTTCTCCTGCGGAGGATGCCTGGATGAACTCACCGGACTCCATGACCACAACCTCGGCGTTGATGTTCAGGTTCGCCTTGAGCTGTGCCTGAATGTCGGCAGCAACGTTGCCCGGTGTGGGCAGGTAGCCGCGTGTCACGTCGCGGTAGTAGATCTTCGTGTCGAATCCGTCGGCGAATCCGGCCTCTGCGAGCAGAGCCTTGGCAGCTTCGACGTCGAAGTCGTACCACGATTCACCCTCACATCCATTCTCAACCGAGCATGGTGTGAAGTGCGAAGCCGTCTCTGACCCCGGCGGGTAGAACGTGTCGACGAGACGCTGACGGTCGATAGCAAGTGCCACGGCGTTGCGAACGTCGACGTTGTCCCACGGTGCGAACGTATCAGTGAATCCCATGTAGAAGATGTTCGGCTCCGGCTTGTTGAGCAAGGTCAGAGTGTCATCATTCACGATGGTGGCGTAGTCCTCGGGACCCGGGAACGTCATGCCGTCGGCATTACCGCTCTGGAGCTCCAAGAGCCGTCCGGCGCTCTCCGTCGACCACTTCAAGACCGCCGTAGCGTGTGGCGCCACTGTGCCGTAGTAGTCGTCGTTGCGGGCATAGATGACCGAGTCGCCTCGTACCCATTCCTGCAGCGTGTACGGACCCGTGCCAACCGGGCTGTCGAGCGGGGCTCCACCGGTTGCTTCCAGGCTCTCTTCTGACTGGATTCCGAATACACCGAATGCGATCTGCTGAAGGAACGCAGGATGCGGTCCGCACAGATCGAACTCGACGGTGAACTCGTCTACGGCCGTGATCTTCTCGACACGGCCTCCGTAGTCACAGCCACCAGCATCCAGGACGTAGCCTTCGAACCCGGGATCGGGTGCGACGGTTGCCGTGGTTGTGGTTTCGGCAGCGACTGTGGTTTCGGTCGCAACCGTTGTCTCGGTCGCGCCTCCTGCAGCCGTCGTCGTCGTGTCGTCAGATGACGACCCGCACGCCGCCGCGATGAGAGCCATCACAAAGACGAGAACTATTAGTTTGCTGAATCGTTTCAAGGGTGCCTCCTTGCCCTCTAGGGACCGATCGGGGAGATCGGTCGGCTCAACGCTAGTCGCATTGTTGAACGCACGAGTTCGACCGATGCGAGGGCCGTTGCCGGGACCGGTCGGTAGGGTTCGCGTCGATTCCGAGGAGTGTCCTATCCGCACCGTCGTCGCCACGTTCGCCATCCCCGCGCTGATCTCGGTCTTGACGTTCACATCAGCCGTTGCGTTCTGGATGGATCGGTCGGTTGCGAACGAGAATGCCTTCCAGGAGCAGGCTGCGGAAGTACTCGAGATGGACTCGTCTCAGGAAGCGATCGCTGTCCGTCTCATGGACGAAGCGATCGACGCCGTCCCGCTTCTTGCCCTCGTTCGCGGTGCTGGGGAGAGCGCCACGCTGGTGCTGCTCGACTCCGGCGCGTTCGACGGTGTTTTCGATCGACTCGCTATCGAAGGGCACCGTCACGTCATGTCGCAGAGCGAAGATCCATTCACCGCCGATCTCACCGACGTACGAGCCGTGCTCGTCGCTCCGATCGCTCAGATCGCCCCGGATCTCGCCGAACGAGTGCCGGTGGATGCGTTCGAGGCCGTCGTGATCCTCGACTCCGACGCCATGCCTGTTGTCGGCAGCGTGGCCGGGTGGCTTCCGGTTGTCTCGGTCTTCTCCGCTGCGGCCGCCGTGTTCCTGGCGGTCGCTCTGGTGATGCTCTCTCGTCGTCGAGCGGTCGCTCTGATCACGGTCGGTCTGGCCGTGTTGATCGCAGGACTCGGTGTGTACACATGGAGCAGATTCGGTGGTTCGATCGCAGCCGGCCAGATCAGCGACGAACTCTCCCGGGTTCTCGTGACCAACGGTTACGCGGTCTTCACCCGGTCACTCCGAACCGAAGGCCTACTCCTCGCGATCTTGGGCGTAGCCACCATCGCGGCCGGCCTCATCGGTGTCGTCGTCGAAATGGTGACAGGCGACAGGCGACAGGCGACGAAAAGCGTCCCCCCGGTGGGATCCGGAGGAACGCTTCGCTGATCTACTGATCTACTGATCTACTGATCTACTTGGTTACTCGGTAACCCCAATCGCCTTCAGCCACTCGGCCGCAACTGCCTCCGGGTCTTCTCCGTCGACCTCCACGAACTTGTTCAGGGAGGTGAGTTCGGCGGTTGTCAGCTTCGCCGACACCGTGTTCAGAACTCCCTTGAAGTCGTCGCCGTAGGCCTCGATGATCTCGGATCGCACCGCCGGCACGAGGTTCTCTGCGGGTTGGAGACCCTTGTCGTCCTCAAGAAGAACGAATCCGTTCGCATAGATCGATGCAGAACTGGTGAACATCGTCCCAACCTGAATCTCGTCACCTTGCAGGGCCGCCACGGTGATAGGGCCGCCGGCATCGAGTGGGCGGAATTCGGCGAAATCGAGACCGTAGACGCTCTCGAGTCCCTTCAAACAGAACTCACGTTCCGGGCACTCCGGTGGCCCACCGAGAATGAGCGTTCCGTTGTAGGCCGCCAGGTCGGAGACCTTCTCGAGACCGAGTTCGTCGGCGGTCGCCTGGGTGACGACGAAGCCGTTCTTGTCTTGTGCAGGCGCGTAGTCGAGGACCTCGATTCCCATGGGCTCCCATGCAACCTGGAGGGCGGCGTAGGTTTCGTCGGAGTCGGGAGTCGGAGTGCCGCCCAGGAACGTCAACGCCGATCCGGTGTACTCCGGGATGAGATCCAGTTCCCCGGATTCGAGTGCGGGAGCGTAGATCTCCCGGGTTCCCGTATTGAGCTTGCGCTCGACTTGATACCCATCTGCCTCAAGGGCTTGAGCATAGATTTCCCCAACGAGGGCAGCTTCACTGAAGCCTGCCGATCCGATCGTGATTGTTGGTCCTTCTTTGGCTCCACCATCGTCACCCGACCCGCACGCGGCCGCGATGAGCGCGAACGCGACGATGGTCGCCCCGGCGATGGTCCTGCGGGCATGTGTCCGCATGGGTTCCTCCCGTTCCTTGATTGTCGGTCAACCTAGCGATGAGAACTCTGCAAAGGGGACGATTGTTCCCGGACTATGCGACGACCGACTCCACCCCTTCAGAACGAGACCGAAGCGTCGCCGGAACGACGTGTCTCTCGACGGTGCCGAGGACGACCTCGGTGACGATCGCGAGTCCGGCTACGAGAAGCGCCCCTGCGAACACGACGACGCTATCGCGAACGGCGAACCCATCGACGATGAATCGTCCGAGGCCGCCCCATCCGACGAGAGCACCGAGTGTTGCGGTGGCGATCACCTGGACGGCGGCGACACGAACCGCCGCGAGTATCACCGGGGATGCCATCGGGATCTCCACCTTCGTCAGTACCTCAGGGTCTGTCATGCCCATCCCTCTCGATGCCTCGACGAGATCCGGATCGACGCCGGCGACACCCGTGTATGCGTTGGTGAACATCGGAGGGATGGCGAGGAACAGCAACGCGAGGAACGTCGGCCAGAAGCCGATCCCGAGTCCGAGTCGAATGCTGATCGGAAGGAAGAGCACGACGATCGCGAACGACGGAATCGCTCGAGCGATGTTGACCACGGCGACGACGAACGTGCCGCCGATCCGGCGGTGGGCGAGCCAGACGGCGGGGGGGATGGCGACGACCATCGAAACGGCGGTGGCTGCCACCGTTATCTGGATGTGTTCGCGGAGTCGATTGAGAATCCCGCTCGCGCCCAACCAGTTCGCAGAGTCTCCGAACCAGGCCGCCACCTCTCCGAGGAACTCGATCATGTTGCGGCTCTCCTCGTCGACCATGGCGTCGCCAGTCGTTCCAGACCGACGAGGGCGAGGTCGACGGCTACTGCCAGAGCCACGGAGACGACCGTTCCGACGACGATCTGGGTCGTTCCCACCGGCGAGTAGAAGAGGTTGAGTCCTCGCAGGATGAAGAAGCCGAGGCCGCCCTGGCCGATGAGAGACGTGATCGTGACGAGGCCGATCGTCGTCACCGATGCGATGCGTACTCCCGCGATGATCACAGGCAGGGCAAGGGGCAGTTCGACGGCGAAGAAGAGCCCGCGGTCGGTATAGCCCATGCCGCGAGCGGATTCCACCGTGGCAGGGGGCACGCCGTCGATTCCGGCGACCATGTTCCTGATCAGGATGAGCAGTGTGTACGACACAAGACCGATCTCGGCCGTGAGAACGGAGAGACCGGTGATGGGGACGAGGAAGGCGAAGAGGGCGAGGCTCGGGATCGTGTAAAGGATGCCGGTGACCCAGGTGATAGGTGCGTACGTCCATCGGAATCGGAGGGCGACGATGGAGAGCGCGAGACTGATCGCGATACCGACCGTTATGGCGATGGCGGTGAGCATCACGTGTTGGACCGTCCGATCCCAGATGTCGTCGAGGTGGTTCACCACCCATTCCCACGAGAAGAATCCGCCCGTGGCCTGAACGAAGATCATCACCGGAGGATCTCTCGACTGACGGCGTCGGCTGTGATCATGCCGAGAAGCTCGGATCCGGCGAACACAGCGGCGACCGATGTATGTGACGAGACGATCGCATCGAGTGCTTCCTTGAGGGTGGAGTCTCTCGTGAGTCGCGTCTGGAACGGTTCCGTGTCAACCGTTGCCGTGCCGCTGCTCGGGATATCGGCGATCCGAATCCAACCGTCGACGCTGACACCATCCCGCACGGCGATCCAGTCGGTTCCGTACTCCTGGGCGACGGCCACCGCCTCGGCGCTGGACGCCAAGCGATCGACCACCGGGCCGGTCTCGAGATCGAGTGCGGAGATCGGGATCAACGAGAGTCGTTTGATCCCACGATCGGTACCGAGGAAGTCCGCGACGAACGCGTTCGCCGGATCTCGCAGGATGTCGGCGGGGGCGCCGTATTGCTCGAGATGGCCGCCCTCGCTCAGGATCGCGACACGATCCCCCATCTTGATGGCCTCGTCGATGTCGTGGGTCACGAGAGCGATCGTTTTGCGCAGCCGCTTCTGGAGATCGAGGAGCTCGTCCTGGAGATGGGCCCGAACGATCGGATCGACGGCGCCGAACGGTTCATCCATGAGAAGAACCGGCGGGTCGGCCGCCAGCGCGCGGGCCACACCAACACGCTGGCGCTGACCTCCGGAGAGTTCGGACGGGTACCGATCGAGCATGTCCGGATCGAGGGCGACGAGTTCCGCTAGTTCGTCGACGCGTTCGGCGGTCCGTTGCTTGTCCCAGTTGAGGAGCCCGGGGACTGTGGCCATGTTCTGACGGATGGTCCGGTGAGGGAAGAGACCGATCTGTTGGATGACGTAGCCGATGCCGCGCCTGAGCTCATGCACGGGTACGGATTCGACAGAGCGACCGTCGATCCGGATCGTGCCCGAAGTCGGTTCGACGAGCCGGTTGATCATCTTGAGAGTCGTCGTCTTCCCGCACCCGGATGGTCCGACGAACACGGCGATCTCTCCACGCTCGATGTGGAGATTGAGCTGATCGACGGCGGGTGCCGCCGTGCCGGGGAAGACCTTCGTGAGGTCCTGTAGGTCGATCATCGATTGCGGGCGATCGCAGACACGATCTGCACGGCCTCCTCAACGGTGTCGACGACCGTTACCAGTGTCCCATCGGTCTCGAGCTCTTCGGTGAGGAGTGGGACGAGACGCCGCCACTGGCTACCGACGGCGACGACGGGCTTCGGCATCGCATCGGCGAATCGTGCAACGTACGCGAGGTTCCATGCCACGAGGAGTTCCGTCGCCGTTCCGAGAGAGCCGGGGAGAGCGATCGAGGCGACCGAGAGGTCGACCATCTCATGGATTCTCTCGAGCAGCGACGCCGTCCTTGTCTCTTCAGTGAGGTGGGCATTTCCACCAGGGCGACCGGGGAAGACGTCGGGGACGGTGACCCCGATGACGTGTCCGCCAACCTCAGCGGCGCCGCGAGAGACAGCCTCCATGAGGCCCGCGTACCCACCGGTCGCGACGGCGAATCCCGCTTCGGCGAGCAATCGCCCGCAGCGGACCCCATCGTCGTAGACGGGGTCACCGGGAACGGGGGAAGAAGCACCAAAGACAGCAACGACGTTCATGAGGCGAGGCTAGCGGTCGATGACGGCGCGTACCCAGGGTTTCAGACGTCCCATGCGCGGTCTCGGGCCCACGGTTTGGGGGCCACTTGATTCTGTGGGCCCACAGCGCCAAATAAGACGTCGCGTACCCTGGGTATGCGGCGTAGGGTCGTGTCTCATGGAACCACCGATTGCACAGCGCCGGCCCGTCGAACGCCGACTCCACGGGGAGACGGTCGTCGACCAATACTCCTGGATGCGGGATCGCGAGAATCCCGAGGTGGTCGCGTACCTCGAAGAGGAGAACGCATACACCGAGTCGATGACGGACCATCTGGCGCCACTTCGCGAACGGATCTTCAACGAGATCAAGGACCGTACACAAGAGACCGATCTCGCGGTTCCGGCGAAACGCGGTGACTACTGGTACTCGACGCGAACCGAGGAGGGACGCCCCTATCGCATCTGGGTTCGGATGCAGGGTGGTCCCGACGGCGCCGAGACCGTGCTGCTCGATGAGAACACCTCAGCCGAGGGACACGACTATTTCATGCTGGCCAATTTCTCCGTGAGTCCCGACGCAGCGATCGTCGGATACAGCATCGACACCGACGGTGGCGAGCGATACACCACGCACTTCCGTGATACCGACACAGGGCACGACCTCGATGACGAGATCCCGAACACGTACTACGGGGCCGCATGGGCATCCGACTCAACTCACTACTTCTACACGGTGACCGATGCCGCGATGCGTCCATGGCAAGTCTGGAGGCATCGGCTCGGGACCGAAGCATCGAGCGACGTCCTCGTGTTCCAGGAGGACGACGAGCGCTACTACGTGGGCGTCCAGCGGTCTCGCAGTGGGGATTTCATCTTCATCGTGACAGGGTCCGCCGTCACGAGTGACGTTCGCTGTGTGCCGGCAGACGACCCGGAGGCTGAACCCGCCGTCGTCCAATCTCGCGTCGAGGGTGTTGAGTACTCCGTTGACCATCGCGGCGACGAGTTCTGGATCGTCACGAACGACGGGGCGCTCGACGGTCGGCTCCTTCGCATGCCCATCGCCGGTGGCGCCGCCGTTGAGGTGGTTGCACACAACCCGGGGTCGAAACTCGAGTATCCCGATTGCTTCGCCGACCACGTGGTCGTGTGGGGGCGTCACGATGGTCTGCCTGCCGCTTTGATCGTGGACCCGGTCGACGGGTCGGCGTCGTACCTGGGATTGGATGAGTCGGTCTACGAACTCGGACCGGGCGCCAACTACGAGTTCGAGACGAACCTGCTGCGTTACGGCTTCGAGTCCCCGGTGACACCATCGTCGGTGTTCGATCACGACATCGTGTCGGGAGACCGAACACTCCTCAAGCAGCAGGAGGTCCTCGGCGACTTCGTTTCGAGCAAGTACACGACCCGGCGTGAGTGGGTTCGAGCAGGAGACGGCTCCCTCATCCCGATCTCGGTCGTGTATCGAACAGACACACCCCTTGATGGTGCTGCACCTCTCGTCGTCTACGCATATGGAGCGTACGAGATCTCGATGCCGGCACGGTTCTCGATACCCCGACTGAGCTTGCTCGATCGTGGCGTCGTTTACGCGATCGCTCACGTGCGCGGTGGCGGGGAAATGGGGAAGTCCTGGTACGAGCAGGGCAAGTTGGCCAACAAGATGAACACGTTCACCGACCTGATCGACGCGACCCGACACCTGACCGACGCGGGCTACGGAGATCCCGGCAAGGTCGCCGTGCGCGGCGCGAGCGCAGGGGGACTCACGGTCGGCGCAGCCGTCAACCTGGACCCCGGGTGCTTCAGGGCGGTCGTCGCTGAGGTCCCTTTCGTCGATGTCGTGAACACGATGCTGGACGAGTCGCTCCCGCTCACGATCGTCGAATGGGAGGAGTGGGGGAATCCGAATGTCGAAGAGGAGTACGGGTGGCTGCGAGCGTACGCGCCGTACGAGAACCTCACCAACGTCGACTATCCGTCCATGCTGATCACCGCAGGGCTGAACGACCCGAGAGTGCAGTACTGGGAGCCTGCGAAGTGGACGGCAGAACTTCGAACCACTGCGACCGGAGACCGCCCCGTACTCTTGAAGACGGAGATGGGTGCCGGCCACTTCGCGAGATCAGGTCGTTATGACGTGTGGAAGGACGAGGCATTTGTACTCGCGTTCGTGCTGGATGAGCTTGGAGTAGCGGGATAGCTGCCGGCTGCCAGCGACCAGCAAGAAGAAGAACGTTTCACGGACACCGGATTACGGACTACGGATTACGGAC
>JAOZMA010000274.1 GCA_029934555.1 Acidimicrobiia bacterium
TTTGTCTGTCACATCATCCTCCTCGATACTCCGCACGACGATGCGTTCATGTGGATTCGCGGCCATCGTCCTTCCATGGCGACCGTATCGCATCTCTTCACCGGCCGTCGAAACGAACGGCGGACCGTATCGCTCAGCGAATCAGGGGTGATCCGAGATGCGATCCCGGCAACCACGTTCGATACCTTAGACGCTCTTGATTAGCGCCCTAATGAGATCTTCCCGGCTCGTGCAACAACTCAGGTCGTGTCACGCCTCGAGGCAACCCACGCACCAACGAGCACGAGCGCCGTTCCGGCAATAGCAGCAGGCTCGATAGAGTCCCCACGCACCACGACACCCAGAACGATCGCCACGACCGGTACGAAGTAGATCGATATCGATCCTCGTGGACCCCCGACCCTCCCGACCAGCGTCGCCATCAGGACGAAGGCGAGTCCGGTTCCGAGCGCACCGAGCGGGATCATTGCAAGAGCCGATGGCCATGCCCAGGTGCTTCCGGGTATCTGGATCAGGCCGAACGGAATCACGATCACGAGGGCGGCAAGTTGCGCGTTGAACAGGACGGGGAGCGATCCGTACTTCTGTTGAAGCGGGACGACGAGGTTCGTCGACAAGCCGTAGAGGACGACCGCGACGATGACGAGCATGCTGCCGAATGCCGTTGCAGAAGAGTCGACGAGCTCCGGGGCAGAGATCGCTACCACACCGACGAAACCGATACCGATGCCAACCAACTGGCGCCACCCGGGAAGCTGCCTGAGCAGAAGCGTCGCCCAGGCGGCTGCCATGATCGGGACCGCACCGTTCAACATCCCTGCCACCGATGAGTCGATCCATTGTTGAGCGATCGGGAAGATCGTGAGCGGTATCCCTATCCAGATGACACCAAGCCCGAAGACACGAAGACGATCCTCTCTATCGATCCCCACCCGTGCTTTCGGCACGAGTGCCAGGGTGAACGCGCCGATCGAGACCCGAAGGAGTGTTACGACACCCGGTTGGAATGAGTCGAGGCCAATGGCCATGAAGACGAACGAAGAACCCCAGATGAGTGCCACGCTGGCAAGGAGTCCCCACTCCATCGCTCCGAAGGCATTCCGGTTCGTCCCGTGCGCAGTCGACGGGAGGGACGAGTTCGACCGATTGACATCGTCGGGCATCGAGCCAGGGTAACGGGACGTTCGGGGCCAGGGGCACGTGTTGGTCGCCGAAGTAGTGTGTGGACGATTCGGCTGCGTGTTGCGGCCACGACCACTGCGAAAGGACACAGCGATGATCGCTCGGATATGGAAGGGTGAGGTTCCGCTCGATCGATCGGACGAGTACCTGGAGCGAATGCGGACGATCGCCATCCCCGATTACCGCTCAACCGACGGGAACCAGGGCGCCTTCGCACTCCGACGACTCCACGAGGACCGCGCCGAGTTCCTCATGCTGACGTTCTGGGACTCCCTGGAGTCCATCAAGGCGTTCAACGGTGACGACATCAGCGTCGCTAAGTACTACGACTTCGATGAAGAGGTACTCCTCGAGATGGTCCCGAACGCGGACCACTACGAGATCTACAACGACTGAGGGTCAACCGTGTCGGCGAGCGCGAAATCCTGGTTCCTCGAAGTCGATTCGGAGATGGGCGTTGCACAGGCAACCGAACCCATCGCCCGAATCGACGTGACCTCGAGGGTGTTCTGTCAATCGGCCCGTTCGTTACGGTGCCGTGGTCGTGTCGGGAGCCTGCGTGGTAGCTGGCGCTTCCGTTGTGACCGGAGCGACGGTCGTCGTTGACGAGTCGTCGCTGGCGTTGTTCATCAGCACGACGACCAGCACGATGACCGCCAGGGCTGCGAGAAGCAGTCCGATCATGACGCCGGCACCCATCCCGCTGCTCTTCTGAGTGACCTGAACCGGCGGCTGCGCAGGGGTCTGCGTCGGGGTCGGTGCTGCTGAACCCGGAACCGGTGGTGTCTTGGCTGCAGACGGATCCATAGCCTCAGGATCGGTGCTGGTGTTCCCACCACTGCTCACCTGGTTGGTCCACTGCGTTCCGTCCCAATACCGATAAACGAAATTACTGGTTGGATCGTTGTACCAACCACGTGGTTGCTGCGCCACACGCGCCTCCTTGATTCTTTGATGCCCCCCGGCGGGAAGCGTTTCGTCAATTCATGGTAACCCGCGATATCACGTGAGGTAAGACCCTCAAAGGGAAATGGCGACCAATCGTCGGCGGAGTTCCGCGCCACAACCCGGGCCCGAACCGGGAGCGAGTCAGAGACAACGAGGAGTGCCGGTGGGTCAAGCCGCAATCCATCGCAACGGGCAGGACTACGCTTCGCCACATGGAGATACCTGACAAGCGACGGAAGTCGCTCACCCTGCTCGCGGCGGCTTCGGATGCGATTCGCCGGGAGACCGCGGAAACCCTGCAGGAGTTTCTCCAGGGGGGAACCTGGGGCGATGCGGAACTACTCGGAACCATCTACTACGAACACGACGGCACCGTGCGTCCGTCGGAACTTGTCGGTCTCGCCTATACGACGTCGGCAGGAGTGACCGGGAGTCTCCGCCGCCTCGAAGCAGCCGGTTTCGTCGAACGGAGACGGACCGAGGAGGACCGGCGCTCGCTGCTGGTGGTTCTCACCGATCTCGGACGGGAGAAGTTCGAAGAAGTGCTTCCGTCATTCCAGCGACTCGCCGACGATCGACTCGGGGACCTGTCTGACGATGACATCAACTGGCTCTTCGACTTCCTCTCAGGCCAGTTCGACTCTTAAGCAAGCCACCGACGACTTTGCGAACCTTGGGCGCAGGCCGCTGTGCCGCCGTGACAGCCCATGGGTTGCAGATCGCTCATCAGCCTGGAGCGGCACGACGACACGGGAATTTCGCCCCTACCGTCGTGCCGCTTCAGCGTCAACGAACGGTCAGCCCTCGGCGATGTCGTGTCCGTGCACGGTCAGTGCCCAGATGATGAACACCGACACCGCGATGAACAGGATCGCCCAGATCGGGTACCAGGGCAGCCACGCGAAAGCGATCAGCGCCATTAGAACGGCGATGATCACGCCGATCGTGCGCGCCCATACCGCTCCGGTGAACAGGTAGAACCCTGCAACGAGAACCAGGATGCCGACGAGCAGGTGGATCCATCCCCACGTCGTGGCATCGAACTGGAAGATGTACTCCTCACCGACAATGTAGAACGTGTCACTGGCGATCGCGACGAGTCCGGAGATGATCCACCAGATACCGGAGATCACCATCATGATCCCGGCGAACGCCGTCCAACCGACAGCCCAATTGCTTACTTCCCTATCCATACGGATTCCTCTCTTCTAGCCCCGT
>JAOZMA010000275.1 GCA_029934555.1 Acidimicrobiia bacterium
GAAACGAGCAGTGCCCAGACCGGAGACCTCGTCGAGGACGACGGCCTGGGGGATTCGACGACTGGTCGAGAGGGTCACTTCCACGATCGCTCGATCACCGTCATGAACCTGGAAAGGAGTGACGTGACGCGAGACTCCAACGCTCGGCACGGTCGAACGAACATACGCGACACCTGCTCCGATCGCCACAACGAGGAAGAGGCCGACTCCGAGCATCAACCGTTCTCCGAAGACGACCCACAGGACGATCAGGGCGACACCGGCTCCGAGGGCCGCCCATCCGCGGGTCGTTGGCATCAGCGACCCGCCTTCATCCGGCTGCGACGCGCGTCCCGGGGACCGGCACGGTTCTAGTGACTCCTTCGAGGACCTGGTCGACGGTGGCTCCCCGCATCTGTGCCTCAGGTCGCATGATCAGACGGTGGTTCAAGACCGGATACAGCACGCTCTTGACGTCGTCCGGTGACACGTAGTCGCGTCCGGCGATCGCGGCCGTAGTGCGCGCCGATCGTTGGAGGAAGAGCGAAGCTCTCGGAGAAGCGCCGAGGAGGAGATCGGGCTCCTCCCGGGTGGCCTCAGCGATGTCGATGATGTACCCCTTCACGATATCCGCGACGTGGACGTGAAGAGCGATCTCGGACATCCGAACGACGTCCTCTGCGTGGATGACCGGTCGCAGGTCCTCGAACGTCGAGCGGTCGCCATGCGTGTCGAGCATCTCGAGCTCTTTGGATCGCGTCGGGTACCCCATCGTGAGACGCATCATGAATCGGTCGAGCTGCGCTTCGGGGAGGGGATAGGTGCCCTCGTGCTCGATGGGGTTCTGCGTCGCGACCACGATGAACGGAGGACCGAGTGTGCGGGTCACACCGTCTACGGTCACCTGCATCTCCTCCATCGCTTCGAGCAGAGCTGCCTGCGTCTTCGGACTGGCGCGATTGATCTCGTCTCCGAGCACGACGTTCGAGAAGACGGGCCCCGGCCGAAAAACGAACTCTCCGGCTTCACGATCCCAGACGGAGACTCCCGTGACGTCGGACGGGAGGAGGTCGGGAGTGAACTGGATCCGTTGGAACGAGCAGTCGATCGACCGGGCGAGCGACTTTGCCAGGAGGGTCTTGCCGACACCGGGAACATCCTCGATGAGGACGTGGCCGCCGGAGACCAGACACGAGGTGATGAGCTCCACGGTCTCCCGCTTCCCCTGGATCACGTGCTCGATGTTGTCGGCAACGGCCCTGAATCGTTCGTCGAACCAGGCCAGTTCGTCCGGGGTCACTTGCATTTGGGGAAGCCTCCGTTGTTCTTTCACGACGAGCCTAGAGGGAGTGAAAGGTTTGGGGGAACGGATCCAAGTAGAGCAGTAGCAAGTAGAGCAGCGCTGATCTACTGATCTACTGATCTACTCGAACGGAGTACCGTCTCCACAGCACATGATCTCCCGCTCGACTGCCATCGCCGTTCTCAGACGGCCACTCCTCTGGCCTACTGCTGTCGGGGCTGCGTTCGCGTTCGCTCCTCCTGGATGGTGGAGGAGGGCTCCGTTCCTGCCGGTTCCCGACGATGAGCTCATTCGATGGCGCATCGCAACCGCATACGGGCGTGACGACGCCGACCTTGCAGCGGAGGATGTCGTGGCGTATCTTGAGTGGAGGCAACGATCCGCCCAGGGGCAGACGAGGGGAGGCTGACGTGGCCGTCGGAATACTGCAAGATGATCTACTGAGCGTGCCCGGTGTCGAAAGCGCACAGCTCGATGGGGACACGATGGCCCCGAGCGGTGTTCGCGTGCACCTCGCTCCGGGTGCAGACCCGGGGGCAGTCGGTGACGAAGTTCAGCGAGTGCTCTCGCTTCATGGTCTCCGCTCCGAGGTTGGCGGGGACGGTACGGATCACGTGTCGCCCGAGCCGGAGGCATCGGTTCACGATGTAGCCACGTCGATGCTCTCCTCTGTGCGGGTCACAGAGGGGCGCGACGGAGTCGTTGTGGATGCCATCGCCGACGATGTCACGGTATCGGTTCGCGCCGCGGGTGCTGCGGGCCCGGCTTTCGATCAAGCGGTCGTGTCGGCGGTCGCGGAGTTGGCAGGGGCGACATCGAACCCGCTGGTCCGTTCGGTCGACGTGCGTGACATCGGTGGGACGTCCGTTGCGACTGTCGTCATCGACGAAGACGGAGACCGATTGGTCGGCTCGGCGATCGTGGAAGGTGGACGGGCTTACGCCGTGGGCCGAGCCGTGTGGGCGGCGCTCTCGGCTCGCTGAGTGCCGTGCGGCATCAGCTGAACGATCACATCGGCATCGGTCGGAACACTGAGATCCGCGGCCTTCTCCGGGAATTCTCTGCGGAACTCGTCTACTTTCGCGATCACGTCTCTCACGACAAGCCGGGTGTGATCGTCGGGCAGTTCGAGCAGTTCATCGTGGTCGGTCTCGCTGGTCGAGACGATCGTGAGCCCGAGTCCACGGAGGTAGTCGAGCATGACCTCCTGGGTGACCTTGTCCGACGAGAGGACGGAGAGTTCTGAGACAACGAGTGCATCAGCGTTTCCGGATCGAGCGATGTCGAGGAGCGCGCGGAACCCGTCACGTCCCAGGGGCTGTGTCGGATCTCGCCCATCCTGGCACGTCGCGACGAGGTGGTGTCCGGAGTCGGACGTCCACCGTCGTATCCGCTCGCTCTGTGCGAACGCGGTCTCTCCCTCGGCCAGGCTCGATGCCTCCCGTACATACCCGACGACGCGCATTTCTTCTCCAGCGCTCTCGATGCTGCTGCCCACCATGAGTATGACAGGAGTACGGTGAGTGTTCAACAACTGTCGCTGAGTGGTTTCATCTCCAGCATGCGTCACGGACGCTGCTGGTACGATTCTGGCGTGTCACGAGCACTCGTCCTGAACGCAAGCCTGGAACCGCTCTCTGTGGTTCCCGTGCGACGCGCCCTGGTGCTCGTGCTCCGTGATCGGGCCGACCTTCTCGTTACGAACGGCGCCCTCTGGCGTTCCGAGGTCGTCTCGATGCCGTCGCCGTCGGTCGTGCGGCTCAGACGATACGTGCGGGTTCCGTATCAGCGGAGGGTCCCGGTGAACCGGAGAACCGTCTTCCAGCGTGACGGTCACCGATGCCAGTACTGCGGCCATCAAGCAGAGAATCTCGATCACGTCATTCCACGATCCCAGGGCGGTGAGCACTCCTGGTCGAATGTCGTCGCCGCATGCAGGCGTTGCAATACGAAGAAGGGTGGTCGCACACCGGCCGAGGCCGGACTCGATCTCGCTTGCGTACCACGACAGCCGCACGCCAGCACGTGGGTGGTGGCCGCGATCGGCGGATCCGT
>JAOZMA010000034.1:0-9662 GCA_029934555.1 Acidimicrobiia bacterium
CCCAACAGCGTGTCCCCCTCCGTGCCTGACTCACCGAGCGATCCCGTGTACAGCTCGACGATCTCGATTTCGTAGCCGACCTCGGCAGCAACGGTGCGGGCAAGGGTGTCCGACTCGACCGTCTCGGTGAAGATCGCCGGGACCTGCTCACGCTCGATCGTCTCAACGAGAGAAGCGAGTTCGGAGGACGATGGGTTCGCGAGGGCAGCACCACCCGGGATCACCGTCCCGATCATCTCGAAGTCGTATCGATCCGCGAAGTACCCGAATGCCCGGTGATTCGTGACCAGCTTGCGGTCGGCCTGGGGCACGACGGCGAGCATCTCGAAGCTCTCCTCATCAACCTGTTCCAACTCGACGATGTACGCGTCCGCACCTGCCGACCAGTCCTGGTCGGGAGCGATCTCGGAGAGATGGGCGGCGAGGAGCCGGGCGGCATTCACATCCTTGATCGGATCGAGCCAGAAGTGAGGATCGAGAAGCCCCTCATCGTTCTCGTCGGCGTCCGCTGTTTCTACGAACAGACGCGGGTCGATGTCGGGTCCGACGTACCAAACGCGTACTCCATCGGATGCGGCAGCCTCGAGCACGTCGTTGAGGCCTTCCTCAAGACCGAGGCCGTTCGCAACAACGAGATCGGCCTTCTGGATGGCAGCGACCTGCTGGGAAGATGCCTGGAAATCATGCGGGTTCACGCCGATCGGCATCAGGACGAAGACTTCGCCCTCATCGCCGATCACGTTCTGGGCAAGGTCGCCCAGGATCGTGGTCGTTGCAACGACACGGATGCTTCCGTCGTCTTCCTCGCCGGATCCGCACCCGCTGAGGCTGAGCAAGACAATCGCTGCCACTGTGACAGCCGCTACGAATCTCTGCACGCTCAACCCCTTGCACATAATGAGAATGATTCCTATTATCATAGAACGCTATCAGGAGGCGCTTGGTAATGCAACAGCTCGAACAAGCCGTCGGACAACGCCTCGCTGCGGATGGCGTCCGCCTCACGCAAGGACGGAGAGACACCGTCGAAGCGCTGGCAAGGATGCACGGGCCCCGGACAGCCGCGGAGATCCACGATGAAGTCGCCAGCACAGTCCCCCTCTCCTCGCTGTACCGGTCCCTGTCGGTTCTCACCGATGCAAACGTGTTGTCGGCGCAGCATGGATCAGACGGTGTAATCCGGTTTGAACTCGCCGAGTGGTTCACCGGACACCACCATCACCTCGTCTGCACATCGTGCGGAACGGTTGTCGATGTAACACCGACGATCGGCCAGGAAAAGGCGATGGATGATCTCGTCGAAGAGATGGCACAGGATTCGGGGTTCACCGTGACGGGACATCGGTTCGAGATCGAAGGAACGTGCAAGAAATGTCGGTGACGCAGCCAGCCGTTCTCGCCGTCGACGCAGCCTTCAAGTATGGATCGCGTACCGCGGTGGCGCCATCCTCCTTCTGCATCCCCGAGCGCAGCATCACCGCGATCATCGGTCCCAACGGATCAGGGAAATCGACGACGCTCAACGGGATCGCCGGACTCGCCGAACCGTCCTCAGGCACCATCGAAGTCCTCCCGATCGATGGGCGCCAGCGGTTGGTTTCATACGTCCTCCAGACAACCAAGGTGAATGAGTCCCTTCCGATCACCGTCCGTGAAGTCGTCACGATGGGCAGATACCCGTCGACCGGCGCATACGGCTGGTTGAAGGAAGCGGATCGAGCCGCCGTTCAGGCAGCCATGGACCGCATGGAGATCACCGGCCTCGCCGAACGTCACCTCACAGAACTCTCCGGCGGGCAACGACAGCGCGTCTTCGTTGCCCAGGGACTCACCCAGGAGCACGACATGCTCCTCCTCGACGAGCCACTCACCGGTCTCGACATCACATCGGCTCACGCCATCGACGACGTGATCCACGAAGAGCAGTCACACGGGTGCACCATCGTGTTGACAACCCACGACCTGACGGCGGCCCAGGTGGCGGACTACGTCATCCTGATGTCGGGCCGTGTCGTCGCATCGGGATCGCCGGACGAAGTCCTCACCGAGGAACACCTCCGCGATGCATATGGCCCGAGCCTCATCCACGTCGAGGGGACCCGACTGTTCCTCGACGACCCGATCCACCGCCCAGCGGACTCACGGCACGAGCACCAGGATCGGTCCATCCACCTCGAGGTCTCTCCAACCGAGCAGCACGGTGGCGAGGACGTCCCCCACTGACCAATCCCCGACCGTGGCGGCGGTACCCTTCGGCACCCACTCGCCGACACGCCGACAGGGCAGTCGAACCAACAGGGATTGACACAGTGACCGAGGACCTTCTCACAATCGATTGGTCACAAGTTCGTCCGCGACGAGCCGCTGCCGGTGTTCTCGTCGTTCTCGTGGCGTTCTTGTTCGTCGGAGCGGCGGGCACCGTTGGTGTCACCGTCGGACTTGCCGCGATCTTCGTCACCGCTGCGGCCGGCGACGGATCGTTCCGTGATCGCGTGCCGGGGATGATCAGCTTCACGCTCATGGGAGCTGCGATCGGCGGGCTTGCATTCTGGTCCGTGGACTCGGTGCTTGCCATTGCGGCCATCCTGGGCGGCGCAACGTTCCTCGGCACACTCGCGGCCGCCTACGGACCGGTCCCGGCTCGGCGGGGTCTATTCCTCACGCTCTGGGCACTGCTTGCACTCCTTCTCAGTTCGGTGGACACCTCGCCGTGGACGGCGGCCCTCGCCTTTCTCGTTGGTGGTATCGCAGCGATCGTCATGACCGCGATCCGGCTCGCTATATCGAAGGAGGATCCAGCCACCGACGTTGATCCCGATGAGGAGGAAGCGGCCGACCCGGCGGCGACCGACGAGAAGCCGGATATCGCAAGCGTCATCCGCGGATCGCTCGGTCTTTTCGCTGTTGTACGCACAGTTTCGGTCGTAGCGGCCGTCTTCCTCGGATACTGGTGGTTCTCGTCATACCCCCTCTGGGCGGCGATCACGGTGATCGTGGTCGTGCGACCGGTGGCTTCGGAGTCACTCAAGATCGCGGTCGAGCGAACTTTGGGCACGGCCGTTGGCGTCGGACTTGCCCTCGTCATAGCCCACGTACTTCCAAAGAGCGACGTCGGGATCATGATCGCTTTCCTCGTCAGTGCATTCCTCATGCTTGCGTTCATGAACGCGAACTACACGCTCTTCGCCACGTTCCTCACATCAACGATCGTCTTTACCGAGCGCCTCGTCCAGGCCGACGCGTTCGAGGCCGGGTGGCAACGACTCCTCGCTACTGCAGTCGGAGCGATCATCGCGATCGCAGCGATCGGGATAGGCATACTCTCGAGACCTCGCGAGGAGTGATCATCCGAACTCCGCGAAACGGTCGGTGCGAACACCCGACAATCTTGCGATAATCACACAGCCAATCCATTGGACGGAAGAGGACGGCAGCCATGGCCAAGGCCGGCAAGGTTCAGAAAGCGAAGGCCCAACTCTCCGCGCGCGTTGAACCCTTCTGGCTGAATCCTGCAACGATCAAGGGAACTGTTGCCATCGTTGGCGGAGTCGCCATCCTCGGCTTCCCTGCAGAGTCCCTTCTGGTGCTCCGAATCGTTCTCGGTGCCGCCCTCATCGTCACCGGATTGGCTGACCTCTGGTTCCACCTCCGGGGTCGGAGGGACGGGAACCGGATCCGTGACATCGGCGAAGGCCTTCTGACGGTCGGACTCGGTGTGCTCTTCCTGGTCTTCCCGGCCAAGACCTTGCACGTCATCATGCTGATCGCCGGCGTCTATCTCGCCGTTCGCGGCGTCATCGTCATCGCCGGAGCGATCAAGAGCCGTGGTTCGGAAACATGGGCTCTCGATCTGGCCCGGGGGCTGTTCTTCATCGTCTTCGCTGCGTTCATGCTGCTCCTCCCGGAGGCCGTGTTCTCCGGGTTCATCGTCGCCCTCGCCGCGGCTGCCGTCGTCCTCGGTGGCGTCATGCTCGCGTACGGGATGCAGCATCACAACGAAGACGCTCTCGTCGATGTGGACGCCGGATCCGTGTCTCAGATCGTTCGCGATTGGATGATGCTTCAGGACGTCGGTGATGCCAGAAGAGACGAGATCGACGACGGCTTGTACTTCGAGCAACCGGACCGCACCAACAAACTGGTCGCCTGGTGGGTCATGTTGCTGCTCTCGGTGGCGATCGCGACCTTCGGGATACTTCAGGACTCAACCGCCGTCGTGATCGGCGCCATGCTGATCGCTCCGCTCATGACCCCGATTATCGGGACGGCCGCCGGTGCGGTCAACGGGTGGCCGATGAGAGTGACGTCCTCGCTCGGGATGGTCGCAGCGGGTGTTGGCGCTTCCATCGGTCTCGCCTTCATCATCGGCGCCTGGGCGCCGCAACTCATCCCCCTAGCAACGAACTCCCAGGTCACGTCCCGGGTGAACCCCAACATCATCGACATGGGGATCGCTCTCGCCGCGGGCGCCGCCGGGGCGTTCGCCAGTGTGAACAAGCGGGTCTCCGCTTCCATCGCCGGTGTAGCCATCGCCGTCGCTCTCGTGCCGCCACTTGGCGTTGTCGGACTCACGCTTCATGCCGGAATGCTCAGCGACGCGTTCGGGGCCCTCATGCTGTTCATGACGAACCTCGTGTCGATCATCCTCGCCGCGATGGTCGTCTTCGCCCTCACCGGATTCGCCCCCGTCTCAAAGATGAGGGAGAACGCAAATCAGATCAAACGCGTAGCCATCGCCGTCGGCATCGCTGCCCTCGTCATCGCTATCCCACTCGCCTTCACTGTGTCGAGCATCATTCAGACGGCAGCGCACCAAACCGAGGCTCGCAAAGCAACGGAGACGTGGCTCGAGGACGCCCCCGAACTCGAGATTGGCCGGATCGACGTAGACGGTTCGGAAGTGTCGATCATCGTTACCGGCCCCGAAGCGATCCCTGCAATCCAGGATCTCGAGGACGCTCTCGCCGAAGCGTTCGGCAAGCCCGCGACAGTGACGGTTGAACACATCCCTGCCATCGTGGTGGTCTACTCCGACGAGAAGGGCGAAACTCGCACCGAAGTGGGTGACGACAAGTAGGTCGGGATCAGGCCGGCTGCACCTTCGACTGCTTGTGTCGGTAGTACAGGAAGGTGCCGATGCCGATGATCACCTGCGGGAAGTAGGTGAGCGCACGCCACACCATCACAGCGGCGAGAGCATCGTTGTTGGCGGCACCGAATGCCACAAGGATGGCTGTCATGGCGGCGTCGGCGGTGCCCAACCCGCCGGGGGGCAACGGGATGAAAGTCGTGAGCCTGCCGAATGCGAAGGCCGCGAACGCCTCGAGGAAAGTAACCGGTGCGTTCGCACCGCCCTGGATCGCGAAGACGGCGGCCCAGAGGATCATGAACTGCATGAACTGCTGGAGGTAGCTCGTCGCCGTGATCTTCAGCCAGCCGTCGCTGATGACGCCGACCGTCGACTCGCGGAAGTGGAGGACTTCAGCGACGACATCGAAGGTGGGCTCCTTCTTGAACAACCCGTACAGCCAGTCGACGATGTTCTCACCCCACTGCCCGACCTTCCGCGCGGTGTCCTCGCTGCGCAGGATCGCTGCGAAGATCCATACGGCAATGCCGATGACCACAAGCCCAACCGCTGCGATAGCGAAGGCGGCACCTTGCGCCTGGCCGATCACTACCAGCCCGAGCGATGCGAAGATCGGCAGGCTGAGTGTGACGAACGTGTTCCAGATACTCGTGATTCCGATGCCGGCTGTCGCCTCAGCGGCTCCGACGCTGTAGAACCCGAGCATCGAATACTGGACCGCGAGCCCGAAAGCGCCGCCCAGGGGCACCACGTTGCTGATCATGAACGATGTCTGTCGGATCACGAACGCCGGGCGATACTTGATGCCGGGGATCGCCGCCTGGTACGGCCAGACGTAGACGATGATGTTGACGATCGTCATCACGACAAGAATCCCGAGAGCAAGCGCAGACATGCCCTGGATCGCAGTCCAGGCTTGTCCGTAGTCGCCGAACTGCGGCAGCACGATCCCGAAGACGAGGATCAACACGAGCAGCGTGATGATGCCGCCGATGATCGTCTTCTTCTTGTCGCTCTTCTTCGGCGCCGGGGCAGGCGCAGGCGGATCCGTCGTCATGGGTGCCACCCTACTACTGCATCAGAAGCCCACTGGGTGAGTATCTGGATAGAAACGAACCCGTCCACGCGATCCCCGGACCGGGCGACCCGAAGGAATCCCGGCCCACATGACGGTGTTAATCAGCGTATGGACTCCCGACGAGTGAGCAGTGCTGTTGGTGTCGCAGGGTTGGTTCTGCTTGCCACGGCGGTGACGGCCGTCCTGACGAGGACACGGCCTGTAACCGACGAACCATCTGAGCAGCTCACAGCAGTTGACGCCACGGCCTTCCGAACCGACCCCAAACGACTATCTGACGTTCTTTCCCGACGGCCGGACTTGGCCCGAGTAGACGGCTTCCGGTCGATGTCCCGGCACCACGACCTGCAACTCAGTTGAGGACATCGTCCAACTCCGTTTGGGTTACGTCGTCGGGCAACTTGCCGATGATGATCATGCCGAGGACGTCGTCCATGGTCACGTCGTCCTTGTTGACCGTGCCAACGAGTTTGCCCTGGAGGACCACGCTAATCCGGTCGGCAAGATCGAAGACGTCGTGAATGTCATGGCTGATCAGGAAGATGCCGATTCCCTCGGCCTTCAATTGCTTGATCAACTCACCCACTTGCTTCGTCTCGGCGGGACCGAGCGCTGCCGTGGGCTCGTCCATGATGATGATCCTGGCGTTGTAATAGACCGCTTTGGCGATGGCAACGGACTGGCGTTGGCCACCCGACAGCGAACTCACCGGAACCTTCAAGTTCTTGAACTGGGGATTCAGTCGTGCCATGACCTTTCGGGTCTCAGATTCCATCGCTGAGTCGTCCAGGGTCCCCCAGCGAGTCCTCAGCTCTCGTCCGAGGAACATGTTCCCCGGTGAGTCGATATTCTCGGCAAGGGCAAGCGTCTGATAGATCGTCTCGATTCCGAATGCCTTGGCGTCTCTGGGATTGTCGATGATGACCTTCTCGCCATCAATCCTGATCTCGCCCGAATCTGCCCGATGGGCTCCAGAAAGAGTCTTGATGAGCGTCGTCTTCCCGGCGCCGTTTCCGCCGACGAGGGCCACGACCTCGCCCGCGAACAGATCGACCGAGACGTCATCAACGGCGTGGACACCGCCGAAAGCGACCCGAATGTTGTTCATCTCGACCAGTGGCGTCCGCTGGAGGGTTTCCTGGGTCATGGCGCTACGTCGCTTTCCGCCGGTAGACACTGTCCAACGCAACCGCAACGATCAGCACGATGCCGACGACGATGTCTTGCAGCGGTGCGTCGACTCCCATGAGGACCATCCCCGATATCAGCGACTGCATAACAAGAGCGCCGAGCACAGCTCCGGGGATGGTGCCGACTCCACCACTGAGCGAAGTTCCCCCGATGACCGCCGCAGCGATGACATAGAGTTCCGTCAGCTGACCCATGCCGCTGGTCGCGGCGTTGAGGCGTGCGATCTGAACCGAGGAGGCTATCGCGACGAGGACGCCCATCAGCATGAACGTCTTCACGATGGTCCAGCGGGTCTTCACGCCGGCGAGTTCCGCCGCCTCCGGATTGCCGCCGATGGCGTACACGTATCGGCCGTAGCGGGTGCGGGTTGCCACAAACTGCATGACAAGCGCCACGACGATGGTGATCAGAACGGGGGTAGCGAGACCGAGCGGGATCGTCAGGCCACCGGGGGGCCAGGCGATGCCGTTCTCCTCGGCATATTGCATGGCGAGGCGCTCGGGCATCGGGTAGCTGTTGATGACGGCAGTCGCGCCCATCACGACGGCGCAGGCCACGACAGCGATCCCGATCTCTGCCCACATGGGACGCGGTTCGAATCCGAACTTGATCTTCTGGCGACGCCGCACGACGAGCAGGGCAACAATGCCGAGACACGCCGCGATCCCGATGATCCAGGTCCAGGTTCCGCCGATAGTGCCCCGTGCACCGCCTCCGAAGATCTGGAACGTCCTGTCCATGGGAGCGATCGTCCGGCCACTCGCCATCCACCACGCGAGGCCGCGCCACACCAGAAGACCACCGAGCGTGACGATGAACGATGGCACGCCAACATAGGCGACAACCACACCCTGGAGCCCACCCATTGCGGCCCCAAGGGCAACGCCGGCGGCGAGAGCGATAATCCAGATCGCGGGATGGCCGATCCCGAAGATATCCGGGAGGATCTCGGTCTGCAGCAGAGCCATGGCCATGCCGACAGCTGCGAGCATGGAACCCACTGAGAGGTCGATGTTGCGGGTGACGATGATCAGCACCATCCCCGTTGCCATGATGGCGACGACGGAGGTCTGAACGGTCAAATTCCAGAGGTTGCGCGCCGTCAGGAACGTGCCGCCGGACATGATGTTGAAACCGATCCACATCACGATCAGTGCGCCGATCATGCCGAGGAGGCGGGTATCGATCTCCGCCGAACGGATGATGGTGCCTATGGACCGCGATCCGCCGGTCGCTGGAGCGCCGGACACGACGGCACCGCCATCGCGAGCGTCGACCGGATCCTCTTGGTCGGTGTCAGGTGTGTCTGCCAAAGCAAGCAACACAGTAATCGGTTCAATGGAAGATGTAGAAATGAGAGGACCGCCCCCGCAGAATGCGAGAGCGGCCCTCTTCGATCAACCGAATGTCAGCTGTGCGGGGTTCCTAGGGGCAAACCGCCACACTGCCGGCTTCAACATCCTTGCAGAGGTCTTCGACGGTGATCCAGCCAGCCGTGACAACCAGATCGAGGTTGTCAGCGGTGATGGGGATCGGTGACAGGAGGATCGAGAACATCTCGTTCCCTCCCGGCGTCGTGAACTTCAGCATGGAGGGCACGTCTTCCATCGCCGTGCCGGCCGCGAGGAGCGCGGCGACCTCACCGGCTGTTCTACCGAGCAGGCGTGCGTCCTTCCAGACGTCCACGGTCTGCGTGCCGAGAGCGACACGGTTCAGAGCGGCGCCGTCGCCGTCCTGACCGGACACCGGAACGACACCGTCGAGGCCCTGTGCCGCGAGAGCAGCAACAACGCCGCCGGCCATGCCGTCGTTGGACGAGACAACCGCCTGGACATCATTGTTGTTCTCTGTGAGGAACTGCTCCATGTTGGTCTGTGCGACCTCAGGGGCCCAGTTGTCCGTGTAGGACTCACCGACGATGACGATGTCACCGGCGTCGATGGCCTCTTGCAGGATCTCCTGCTGACCGCCACGCAGGAAGTCTGCGTTGGCATCGGCAGAGTTGCCCTTGATCATCACGTAGTTGCCCTTCGGGACAGCTTCGAAGATCGCCCGTGCCTGCATCCGCCCGACCTCTACGTTGTCAAACGTGATGTAGAAGGCGCCCGGATCCTCGATCAGACGGTCGTACGCAATGACCGGGATGCCCTGGTCAATGGCGCTCTGCACCGCAGGCTTAATCGCCGTACCATCCTGAGCCAGGATGATCAGGGCGTTGGCGCCCTGCGAGATCAGGTTCTCAACATCCGCGATCTGCTGCTCGGCTGAGGAGCCGGCATCCGCCGAGATGTACTTGATGCCGGC
>JAOZMA010000034.1:9762-13238 GCA_029934555.1 Acidimicrobiia bacterium
GTCGCTGCTACACGCAGCAACGATCATCGCGAACACGGCGAGAAGCACCAGAAGCTTTACGCTTCGCTTCATATTTCCTCCATAGTCATTTATTGCGACCGCAGGTGCGGTCACGACGTGATAAGGGTACTCCCGTGGCGCCCAATTGGCCGACTGAAAAGGATCGTCGATCGATTCCTCGAATGCGGATTCCGGGTGCGGGGCTACGCTTCTTCGAAACCGCGAGAATCGATTAGTCGCAGAGCTCTTCTCGAGTTCGCTGGGTACCCCAGACCGGCAACTGGGATCCCCCAATGATGTCAGGAGCGGGCAGACCGATGTCGAATGTTCGAGCGAGATGGTGGATGGCAACGCTCGGGGCGCTGCTGATGATCAGTCTCATCATTGGAGGGTGGTCCCTCCTGCAACCCGGGGAACCAGAGGCGGCCTGCCCACCGATCGCAGAGCACCCGGAGTGGTCCGTTGCCCATCGCTGGAACGAGGTGCTCCTCGACGCCATTCGTCGCGATCTCCCGGCCCCCACCGTCCACGCTCGAAATCTCTATCACACGTCGGCAGCCATGTGGGATGCCTGGGCGGCCTACGACCCGGATGGAATTGGCGTCTTCGTCAACGAAGCTCAGACCGCGTCGGACGTGACAGCGGCCCGCGATGAAGCCATCAGCTACGCCGCTTTCCGGGTACTCGAAGCCCGCTACATCGACTCGATCGGCGCCACTGAAACGATCCCCGAGTTCGACCGACTCATGGGCGATCTCTGCTACCCGATCGACGTCACCACGACCGAGGGTGACACTCCCGCGGCACTCGGAAACCGGATAGCAGCCGTCATCCTGGATGCGGGGATGATCGACGGCTCCAACGAGGCTGAGGGATACGCCTCTCCAGGCTTCGATCCCGTGAACCCGCCGCTCGTCGTCGATGCGTCTGGGGCGTCACTGATCGACCCGAACCGATGGCAGCCCCTCCAGATCGAGCACATGATCTCGCAGAACGGACTCGAACTCGAGAACGGCGTTCAAGAGTCCATCGACCCTCATTGGGGCCACGTCGTCGGATTCGCACTCCCACCTGCCGGTGATTCGGGCGTTCCGATCGATCCGGGCGACCCGCCGTACGTCCATGATCCGGCGACCGACCAGGAGTACAGGAACTCTGCGGTCGAGGTGGTCGGCTACAGCAGTCTGCTCGACCCAAGGCCGGCCGTCATGATCGATATATCGCCGGCCACGATCGGCGCCAACCCCCTCGGAACCAATGACGGCAACGGATACGGCACGAATCCGACGACCGGGGCACCGTATGAGTCGAACATCGTCAACGAGGGCGACTTCGGTCGCACCGTCGCGGAGTTCTGGGCGGATGGACCCGACTCGGAGACCCCGCCCGGCCACTGGAACACGATGGCTAACGCCGTCACCGCGGAGCTTGGCGAGAATCTCCGCATCGGCGGGATGGGCGAACCGGTCGACGCTCTGGAATGGGACGTCAAGCTCTACCTCGCTTTGAATGGGGCGAATCACGATGCGGCGATCGCGGCATGGGGGACGAAAGGCCACTACGACTACATCCGCCCGATTTCGATGATTCGGTGGATGGGCGGAAATGGGCAATCGAGCGACCCCAATGGGCCGTCATACGATGCCGACGGGATCCCTCTTGAACCAGGGCTCGTCGAAGTGATCACCCCGGAATCCTCATCCGTTGCCGAACGCCACGCTTCACTGGCGGGACACGAAGGGGAAATCGCGGTGCTGTCCTATGCAGGGAACCCGCCTGATCCCGAGACCGAGATTGGTGGGGTCGAGTGGATCCTCGCAATCGACTGGGTCCCCTACCAGGCACCCACGTTCGTAACTCCGTCCTTCTCCGGCTACGTGTCGGGACACAGCACGTTCAGCAGAGCTTCCGCCGAAGTGCTGACCGGCATCACGGGCACCGAGTTCTTCCCCGGCGGCCTCGGCGAGTGGACGATCCCGGCGAACGCACTCGATTTCGAGGCGGGGACCGAGGATGGCATCACGCTTCAATGGGCCACGTATCGCGACGCATCGGATCAGGCCGGCGTCTCGCGCTTGTACGGGGGAATCCACGTACGTGCGGATGACTTCGCCGGACGGGTGATGGGTGCCGAGATCGGACAGGCGGCTTGGGAGCTTGCGCAGACCTACTACGGGGATGCTGTCGGATGATCGCTGTCATGCGGCGAACGGTTGCGTCGTGAAGAAGAGGCTATGGCTCATTGCGGGCATCGTTGCCGTTCTTGCAGTGGTGGGGATTGGAGCCGCTGTCTTGCTGACCTCTAGCGGAGGCACTGCCCCCACCGTGGCGATGGAGGAGCCTCACTTCGTCGAGGAAGCTCAGGCCGCGGGCGTCAACCACGCCTATGACGGCGACTGGACGTTCTTCGTCGGTGGTGGCGTGGCCGCCTTCGACTGCAACGATGACAGGAAACCGGATCTCTACTTCGCCGGCGGAGCCAGTCCGGCCGCTCTCTACGTGAATGAGAGCCCGGTCGCAGGTGAACTTCGATTCTCCGAGGCTCAGCAATCCGGCACGGATCTCACCGACGTCACCGGGGCCTATCCGATCGATATCGACTCGGACGGTCACACCGATCTGGCCGTCCTGCGACTCGGGGAGAACATTCTCTTCCGCGGTCTCGGTGATTGCCGCTTCGAGCGCGCCAACGAATACCTGGGATACGACGGCGGAGACGGATGGACCGCCGGGTTCAGCGCCACATGGGAAGGAGCGGCCGAACTCCCGACTCTTGCGATCGGCACATACGTCGAACTCGACGAGTCCGGTCGGCAGACCGGCGCCTGCGGTGACAATCTCTTGATCAGACCGGACGAGACGGGCTACGCCGATCCGACGTCCCTGAGTCCCGGATGGTGCACGCTCTCCGTCCTCTTCAGCGACTGGGATCGATCCGGCCGGCGCGATCTGAGGATCGCGAACGATAAGCACTACTACCGCGACGGCGAAGAGCAACTATGGCGCATCGAGGAAGGGGAACGCCCCCACCTCTACACGAGGGACGAGGGCTGGAAGAAACTACAGATCTGGGGTATGGGAATCGCAACCCATGACGTCACGGGTGACGGCTTCCCTGAGGTCTTCCTGACGAGCCAGGGCGATGCCAAGTTCCAGGAGCTCACCAATGGTCCTGCCCAGCCGACCTACGGTGACATCGCCATCCGGCGGGGAGTGACGGCGCATCGTCCGTTCACCGGAGGTGACCCGATGCCGTCGACCAGTTGGCATCCCGAGTTCCAGGACGTCAACAACGACGGGTTCACCGACCTCTTCATCACGAAAGGCAACGTCGACGCCATGCCTGAGTACGCCGCGGAGGACCCCAACAATCTCCTGCTCGGTCAGCCGGATGGAACGTTCGTCGAGAGCGCTGTAGCTGCAGGAATCCTTCACTTCGACCGCAGCCGCGGTGCCGCGCTCGTCGACCTCAACCG
>JAOZMA010000035.1 GCA_029934555.1 Acidimicrobiia bacterium
GGACCAGGAATGACCGACGAGTTTGTCCACCCCTACATCCCGAACTCCGTACCGGCAGTCAAGGCCGCGATGCTCGCTGAGACGGGGGCCGTCTCGGTTGAGGACTTCTACGCGGACATCCCGGCCGACCTTCGCGTCGCCGGTCTGCTCGACCTGCCCGAAGCCCTCGTGGCTGAACAGGACCTGGTCGCACACGTGACGGGCCTGCTCTCACGCAACCGGCCCGTCGCTACCGGTCGCAGCTTCCTCGGGGCCGGCACCTATCGCCACTTCGTGCCTGCGGTCGTCGAGGAGGTCATCAACCGCAGCGAGTTCCTCACCGCCTATGCCGGCGAACCCCATGAGGACCACGGCCGGTTCCAGGCGTTGTTCGAGTACCAGTCGTTGATGGCCGAACTGCTGGCGATGGATGTGGTCAATGTCCCGACCTACGACGGCTTCCAGGCTGTCGCTACGGCTCTCTCGATGGCCGGACGATTCACCGGACGGCGCCGCGTTGTCGTAGCGAGCGATGTCGATCCGGACAAGATGTCGAAGGTGGTCGACTTCACACGACCGAATCTCGACCTTGTCGTCGTCCCGACCGTGAACGGGTCGGCCGACGCAGCGGGAGTCATCGCGGAGCTCGACGAGGAGACGGCCGCCGTCTGGATCGAGACACCGAGCTTCAGAGGTGCTCTCGAGACGGCCGTGCCCGAACTGGCAGACGCAGCGCATGCCGCCGGATCACTGATGGTGGTCGGCACCGATCCGATCGGTCTCGGAGTTCTCACGCCACCCGCAGATCAGGGAGCCGATATCGTTTGCGGCGACATCCAATCGCTCGGACTCGGGCAATGGTTCGGTGGGGCGCACGCCGGTTTCATCGCCGTGCACGACGACCCCGGCCTCGTGATGGAGTTGCCGTCCCGACTCTTCGGCCTTGCAGCGACCGACGTTGAGGGTGAGTACGGTTTCGGTGACGTCGCCTATGACCGGACATCGTTCGCCGTTCGGGAAGAAGGGAAAGAGTGGGTTGGCACGGCCGCGGCCCTCTGGGGGATCGCAGCAGGTGTCTACTTGAGTCTGATGGGACCCCGTGGGATGGCCGATCTCGGTGAGACGCTCCTCTCCCGCACCTCATACGCCATCAAGACGCTCGCCGCCATCGAAGGAATCGACGTCACCGACGACGCACCCCACCTTCGCGAGTTCGTCCTCGATCTGACCCGAGCGAACCTCACAGCGGACGGCGTCATCGAAGCGCTGCGCCGCGACGGCATCGAGCCGGGCGTCGCTATCGATACCCACCAACTGCTGGTCTGCGTGACCGAGGTCAACACCATGGCCGACATCGACGATCTCGCTTCCGGTCTGTCGGAGCTATGCGAAAGGAGTGCACCATGAGCCTCCCGATCGCTCCCAAGCCACCGCTCCGCCGGTTCCACGAGGCACGATGGGATGAACCCATCATCTTCGAACTCTCCACTCCCGGAGAGCGCGGCGTCCTCGTCTCCCGAACAGAATCTGATGTGCGGTCGACGGTCGGCGACGTTGTCGACGCACTGCCGCATACGCTTCGGAGGGAGACACCGCCCGCGCTGCCGGAGATGGGCCAGATGCGGGTTCTCAAGCACTACTTGCGGCTCAGCCAGGAGAACCTCGGGGCAGATCTCAACGTCGATATCGGGCAGGGCACCTGCACGATGAAGTACTCGCCCAAGGTGAATGAAGCAATCGTCCGAACGCCGCTGCTGGCGGACCTGCATCCGCTGCAATCCGAGGCCACCGTGCAGGGCATCCTCGAGATCATCTGGACGACCGAACAGATGCTGGCCGAGATCTCCGGCATGGATCGAGTCTCGCTGCAGACCGGCGGAGGGTCCTCGGCCATCTGGGCCAACATCGCGATGATCCGCGCCTATCACGAAGCCGCCGGCGAGGGGGACCAGAGGAGCGAGGTCATCACCACGATCTTCTCTCACCCATCCAACGCGGCGACGGCGAAGGCAGCCGGCTACAACGTCGTCACCCTCTATCCGGATGCCGACGGATACCCGGATATCGAGGCGTTCACGGCTGCCCTGTCTTCGCGCACCGCAGCGTTGATGATCACCAACCCCGAGGACACGGGTATCTACAACCCGCGAATCGCCGAGTTCGTCGACCTCGCCCACTCGGTTGGTGCACTCGCCGCCTACGACCAGGCCAACGCCAACGGGATCCTTGGTATCACCCGTGCGAAGGAGGCGGGTTTCGACACCTGCCACTTCAATCTGCACAAGACGTTCAGTACGCCACACGGTTCCGGCGGGCCGGGAGCAGGCGCCACGGCCGTCTCCGACAAGCTGGTTCCGTTCCTGCCCGGACCGTTGGTCGAACGCGACGGGGACCGGTACTTCCTGGACTCGGATCGGCCGGAGTCGATCGGCAAGGTCGCACCGTTCTACGGCGTCGTGCCGAATATCGTGCGCGCCTACGCCTGGATGCGGTCCCTCGGAGCGGAGGGTCTCCGAGAGGCGGCCGAGATCGCGGTGCTCAACAACAACTATCTCATGAAACGAATCCTGGAGATCCCCGGTGCGGGCGCTCCATATGCATCGGGACGGCGCCGCATCGAACAGGTGCGCTACTCGTGGCAGGATCTGTACGAAGAGACCGGTATCACATCGGAAGAGATCGGCGTACGGGCAACCGACTTCGGCGTGCACTACTGGACGAGCCATCACCCATTCGTGGTGCCCCAGCCGTTCACGCTCGAGCCGACGGAATCGTATTCCAAGAGCGAGATCGACGAATACGTCGGGATTCTGGCCGAGGTTGCACGAGAAGCACGCGAGACCCCCGAGGTCGTGCGCACCGCCCCGCATCGCCAGACGGTGCATCACATCCACCATGACGATCTCGACGACCCCGATCGCTGGGCCCCGTCGTGGCGTGCCTACCAGCGCAAGTACTTCGCCGGGGACGATGGTTGATGACACCGTCCATCGGCGTGATCGTCAACCCGGTAGCGGGCGTGGGCGGTCCCGCCGGACTCAAGGGGAGCGACGGTGCTGAGATCCAGGCCGCAGCGATCACTCGCGGATCCTCGGCGCGCGCAGAGGGCCGTGCCGCCGACGCTCTCGCGCTGATCGGACGTATGCGCCCAGGCGCTCATGTTCTGACCGCGGCCGATTCGATGGGCGAAGATGCATCCCGTGCCGCCGGATTGACCCCCGATATCGTCTACCGGCCCGCTGCCGCCGAGACGAGCGGGCGGGACACCACGGCTGCCGCGACCGCCCTCGCGCATGCCGGAGCAAGGCTTATCTTGTTCGCCGGCGGCGACGGCACCGCTCGCGATGTTTGCGATGCTCTGCTCGGCGACACCGCCGTGCTCGGTGTCCCCGCGGGCGTCAAGATGTACTCCGGATGTTTCGCCGTAAGCCCCGTCGCAGCGGGCGCTGTTGCCGCGAGTTGGATGACCAGGGGGAAGCATCCGGTTGCCGAAGTTGAGGTCCTCGACGTCGACGAGGAACAGATCCGACACGGCCGTGTCGACCCGACCCTGTATGGAATGGTGCGGATTCCGATCGAGCCCGGACGGACCCAGGCGAGGAAGTCGCCGACGGGAGCCTCTCAGCTTGGTGCGGTTCGTTCGGCTGCGGCGGGAGTTGTGGAGCGCATGAGGCCCGGGGTCACCTATCTGCTCGGACCGGGTGGAACGATCAGCGAGGTAGCAACCCTGTTGGGGGTGGAAGGCACTCCGCTCGGTGTCGACGTGGTTCGCGACGGCGCGCTCGTACTGGCCGACGCCTCAGAGCGGGAGCTGCTCGCCCTCGTCGACGGCAGGGTGGCCAGAGCGGTCCTCACTGTCATCGGCGGACAGGGGTTCCTCCTCGGTCGAGGCAATCAGCAGATCTCCGCCGCGGTCCTCGAGAAGATCGGCGACGATCCGCTCATCGTCGTGGCGACCGAGGAGAAGCTGATCGACCTCGGTGGACGGCCGTTGCTGGTCGACACCGGCGATCCCGACCTCGATATGCGTTTCGAGGGCTACGCGAAAGTCGTCACAGGCACGCGCACGACCAGTCTCTACCCTGTTCTTGCACCCGAATCCAAAGGAACGAGCTGATGCAACTGGAGAACAAGCGAGCCATCGTCACGGGCGGCGCCGGTGGGATCGGGCGTGCGGCCGCCCTCGCGTTCGCCGACGAAGGGGCCAGGGTCGCGGTTGTCGACGTCGACGCCGAAGGGGCGGCAGCCGTCGCCGATGCCATCGTGGCTGCGGGTGGCGACGCGATCGCTCTCACCGCAGACGTGTCGATAGATACGGACGTCCGGGGGGTAGTCGACGAGACGGTTGCCGCGTTCGGCGGGATCGACGTTGTGTTCAACAATGCCGGCATCGTCCGAAGAGCGACGGCGATCGACACCACCGTCGAGGAGTGGGATCGGGTCTTCGGCGTGAACGTGCGGTCCATCTTCTTGATGGCGAAGTTCGCCGTGCCGGTGATGGCCGATGATGGTGGCGGATCGATGATCAACACCGGATCCGGGTGGGGTCTCACAGGCGGCGCCAACGCCCTGTCGTACTGCGCCTCGAAAGGGGCGGTCGTGAACATGACCCGGGCGCTGGCGATCGATCATGGACCGCAGGGCATCCGGGTCAACTCGGTGAACCCGGGTGACACGAACACAGGCATGCTCCGTGACGAAGCCAGGCAGCTCTCTGCCGACGAAGCAGCCTTCCGTGCTGAGTCGGCCGACCGCCCCTTGGGGAGGATGGGTGAGCCGGAGGAGATCGCAGCAGCCGTCGTCTGGCTGGCGAGCGACGCCAGCAGCTACGTCACTGGGTCCGCTCTCGTGGTCGACGGAGGCGGCATCGCTTAGACGCAGCCGGCCCTGCAGATCTGCTGGTTGCCCGGCAGGACCGTCCTCGTGGTTCTCGTGTTCGGGCGCAAGCAGCTGTTCGCGTCGGCAGATGCGGGTACCTCCGCGGAGACCATGACGGCCCGGCGGCAAGCGATCGCGTGAGACGGTCGCGGCCCGGAGGGACCTGATACCGGCGAGGTTGTCTTGAAGATGCCCTCCCGTCTCGGAGACTGATGTCTCGGCGACCTCAGGATCCTTACCAGGAAGGCGGTTTTGCCTACTCCCCGACCGCAACCTCGTGAATGATCGGACTGGTAGCGTTCAGACCGAGATGACCGAGCATGAACGGATCGCCGCCGACCGATTCGGCTTGACGGGAACGAGCAACCCCCTGCCGGGATACACCGACGAGAACGCGAAGATCGTTGACCGGAACGGTGACACGGCCCTGCTCCGAATCTCCCCCTCGGATGCTGACCCCGGCGAGATCGCGTTCTGTCAGCGGGTCATCGGTGCAACGGTCGATCTTGAAGTCGAGACACCGTCCGTCGTTCCGACCATCGATGGTGACGGATGGGCGATCCTGGACGATGGACGGATCGCACACATGTACAAGTGGGTCGACGGCGTGTCGTTCAGCGAAGTCGGCAGTCCCGCTCACCTGGCCGGCGAGATCGGCGCAGTTGCCGGGTCGATGGTCTGCTGTCTGTGCGGTGTCAAAGCGTGGCAACGGTCGTCCGGCTTCGAGTGGGAGATGACGGACGCCGGTCGGGTCCTCCGCGAACAGATGGGGTCTATCGGCGACGGTCGCCGCAGGAAGCTCATCGGGCGCGTGCTCGATCGGTACGATCGAATCGATTTCTCAACGCTCCCGAGACAGGTGATCCACAACGACCTGAACGGTGAGAATCTTCTGGTTCGAGATGATGCCATCTCGGGGGTCATCGACTTCGCTGACGTCGTCGAGTCGGTTCGGATCGCCGAACTCGCGATCGCGTGCGCATACGCGATGCTCGGCCAGATCGACCCCGTCTCAGTGGCGTTGGACATTATCGCCGGGTATCGATCTGTCGTCGAGCCAACGGGAGCAGAAATCGACGTGCTCTTCGATCTGATCCTGGCCCGATTGGCGATATCGGTCACGATGTCGGCGAGCAGTGACGGCACAAACCCGCACCAGTTGGCCTCTGAGGCTCCCGCGTGGGATCTGTTGGGGCACCTGATGGCGGCCGACGTGGATGCCATCTCGGCAGAGTTCGCCGCCGTCCCACAGGCCCGGCGTCCGGCGTAGGAGACGGCACGATCATGCCGGTTTCTCCACCGGACTCCCGGCTTGACTCTGGTTGCCCGCCCCAGGGCACGGATGGTGGCGCTCTATGATCGGCAGCATTCGCCCACTCAGGAGCAACCATGAGAGTCCAACCATCGTTGAAGATCGGCGTCGCCCTAGCGGTCGGCTATATGGCCCTGTTCGGGATGCTCGTGAAGATGTCGGGCGTTGGCTACGACGATCTCACATCGACTGCCGACAACGCCCTCAAGGGACTCGTGATCCCAATGGCGATCGTCACCGTTGTTCTCCTCGTCGTCACATCGATCTTGGGCTGGTGGAAGCCGGTCGTCCGGGACCAGAAGCGCGCCAAGGGGTGGGTCATCGTCGTCCCGATCGTGATGGCCTTCACCGTGTTCGCCGGTGTGAACTACAGCGGACTCTCCGAGTTCGACTCGAAGTTGTTGCTCTGGATCGGCATCGGGGCGGCGCTCGTCGGGCTCTCTGAAGAGTTGATGTACCGCGGTCTCATCATCGTGAGCTTCCGGAGCACGATGAAGGAGTCCCACGTCTGGCTGTGGTCCTCGGTGGCGTTCGCTCTGCTCCACAGCATCAACGTGCTGCTCGGACAGGGCGGTATTGCAACGGTTCAGCAGGTCGTGGTGACGTTCGTGATCGGAAGCGGTCTTTACATCGCCCGGCGAACGACCGGTCTGATCGTCGTCCCGATGGTCCTCCACCTGGTGTGGGACTACTCGTCCTTCACTGCGGGGGACTACGTGCTCTCGGGGTTGCTCAGCTACGTGGCGTTCGGGACCGTTCTCGTGGCGCTCGTGTTCGGCCACAAGCTCCTGTTCGCCCCGGCCGATGCCGGTACCGTCGCCGGGAATGCGACGGCCTGACGGCGGGCGACCTCGTTAAGCGGCTGTCGGACGGATCGAGGTGAGGTCGCTGAGCGCGATCGACTCGGTCCCCGTCCGATGACGGAGAAGAATCGACCGGTCGCCGTACGGGGTCTCCATGCCGAGGTACTCGCCCGCCGTGGTGCGATCCCGGGTCGTGGCCCGGTAGATCGATCCGAGTCGGAGGTTGTTGAGGTTCCATGGTGCGCTCACGCGCGAGGTGTTTTGTGCCTTCATTGGCTTTCCTTTCGAGTGGGCCTGTTGGCCCGAGGTTGAAATTGAGGTGAGGTAGTCGTTCTGTGGGCTGGCTGCGCCGCCGGCGGGGACTGCAACCCTGGGTATGCGTTGGGGCTAGCTGCGGTGGCCGCGTGGCTTGGCGACGCGAACCGTCAGATCACGACCCTTGAGCTTCGTCCCGTGCAACTTCTTCGCTGCAGTGTGAGCGGCGGGACCAGGCATGTCGACGAAGCCGAACCCCCTGGAGCGGCCGGTCTTGCGGTCGGTGATGATCGTGGCCTGGTGGACGTCGCCGTAGCGCTCGAACAGAGCTGCCACGTCGTCTTCGGTGACTCCCCAGGAGAGATTCGCGACGTAGAGGCTCTCTGCGCTCTTCTTGCCGTGCTTCGGCTTCCGCTGTGACGAATCGCCCGGCCTTGTTGACGATGTTGTCCGCTCTTGTGTCTCCTGCCGTTCCCGACGCTGGGGACGTTCTTGCCGCTTCGGGGCGGGGTCGCCGATCTGATGTCCGCCGTGCTCGATAGTGTCGAGACGGGGCTCCTCGATCGGCACCTGCAGGTCGAGATCCTTCTGCATGCGCTTGACCGCTCGCTTCTGCTCTCCGGTTACGAGGCTCACGACGGTCCCTGTGGCACCGGCGCGCGCTGTACGTCCGGAGCGATGGAGGTAGTCCTTGTGGTCGGCCGGGGGATCGAAGTGGATCACCGAGGCGACAGCGTCGATGTGGATGCCACGAGCCGCGACATCGGTTGCGATCAACGCCTGGACGCGACCCTTCGAGAAGGCCTGGAGCGCACGGGTCCGCTGGTTCTGCGAGCGACCACCGTGCATGGCGACCGCACCGATTCCCAGCTTGGAGAGCTGCTTGGCGAGGCGATCTGCGCCGTGACGGGTGCGGGTGAACACGATGGAGCGACCGGAGATGCCGACGAGGTCTGCGGTGTGCTGAACGCGGTCGTGGTGATCTACGAGCCAGAAGTGGTGGCGAGCGTCGATGGGTTCCGAGTCGACCGTTCCGGCATCGTGACGGACGGGATCGTTCTGATAGTTGCGGCTCAGCACAGCGATGTCCCCATCCAGCGTTGCCGAGAACAGGAGTGTCTGACGGTCCGATGCGGTACGGTCGAGGATCCGGCGGACGGCGGGCATGAATCCCATGTCGGCCATGCGGTCCGCCTCGTCGACCACAATGATGTTGGCCTCGCTCAGGTTGACGTTCCCTTGCTCCATGAGGTCTTCGAGTCGTCCGGGCGTGGCAACGAGGACGTCGACACCCTTGTTGAGAGCGCTCTTCTGTCCGCCGTATCCAACGCCGCCGTAGATGGCGTAGACACGCCGGCCGACTGCCTTCGCTAGGGGCGCCAGCTCCTGCTTGATCTGCTCGGCAAGTTCCCTGGTGGGAGCCAGGATCAGAGAGCTCGGGCGGTTTCTTCCGGCCTTGTCGACCTTCGTGAGAAGCGGGAGACCGAAGGCGAGTGTCTTGCCGGACCCGGTCGGGGCCTTACCTGACACGTCCCTGCCGGCGAGAGCGTCGGGGATCGTGGCTTCCTGAACGGGGAACGGCTCGACGATGTCGCGCGGCGCAAGTGAATGAACGAGCGATTCGGGGAGCCCGAGTTGGGCGAACGTAGTGGTCATGATGACTCCTGACCCCAAGAAGGGGGTGATAGTTGGATATGCCGATGTCTCGCTCGACCGTGCGATCTGTGTCGCTTACGGGTTCGAGATTCGGCAGAAGAGGTGGTCCAACCGGGTGAGAAACAATGCCGTGTGATCACCGGGGAAGCGACGTTGCGCTGACCTCCACCCGATGCGGCCGACCGGACGATAGCATCGGTTTTCGCGTATCGGCTCCAATTCCGATTCCTGCGTAACTATGGGAAGACCGCCTCCACCATCTACGCCGGAATGGTTGCAGGGGTAGTCAGTCCGGTTCCGTTGCGGATCGTACTGCGTCGACGAGAGCCTCGACGGCCGGATAGTCGCCCAGCATCTCACCGTGATGCACCCAAGCGACATTGAAGTCGGAGTCGAAGATCACGATTCCGGGGGCCTTCATCGCATCTGCCGTTGGAACTTGAGGTCGGAAGCCGCGGACGAGCGACTTCACGTAGTTGCTCGCTCCGCCGAGGCTGGACATCTGACGGGCCGACAGGTCACCGACACCGGCCACAGCGCGGACCTTCTGATCGGGATCGAGCAGAAGGGGCATCTCGACGCCCTTGGTGTCCCTCAGCCACCGCGCCTGATGGTCGGCAGACCCTCCAACCGCGATCACGCTTGTTCCCGCGGGGAACCGGTCGAGATCGTCGTCGAGATCGCGTACGAACTCCTGGCAAGGGAGGCACCCGAAGTACCGGACGAGGATCACCACCAGCGGATTGGCGGCGAACTCGCCCAGCGTCGTTGGGTTGCCGTCGGGGTCGGTGAGAGCGATAGATGCGGTGGTTTTGGGAGAAGGCGATGACGTCATGTGATGATTCAACAACGAAATCGGTCCAAAGATTCTCCTGCAACGGATTCGCGAGACGCGAGCGGTGGTCTCCGGTGGATCTGGTGCCCTGTCGTTGCGGCTGACTCGTTCCATGGGAGGTGCACAATGCGTTCGCAGTTTCTCGAAGGGAGCCCACGATGAGTTCTGATCCCCGAAAGCACATGGCCACGACGGCGATTCATGCCGGCGAGATCCACGACCCGTCGGGTGCCCACATCGCCCCGATCTACCAGACGTCGACTTTCACGTTCGACGACATGGACGCGGTCGAAGCCTGGACCAGCGGCGAGTCGGAGGGGTACGTCTACACCCGCCCCGGCAATCCTTCACGGACCGCTCTGGCTCGCAAGATCGCTGCTCTCGAGGGGATCGGAATGGGGGAGGATCGCGAGCAGGTCAAAGCCGAGATTTTCGGCTCGGGTATGGCGGCGATCAGCGCCGCATTGATGGGTCTCGCGAAAGCGGGTGATCACATCGTCACGCAGCGCGTCCTCTACGGGTCGGCCGATGGCCTCATCTCGAACGTGCTCACCGGATACGGGATCACGAACAGTCGAATTCCTGGCCTCGAAACCGGGGCTCTCGAACACGAACTCGAGACCCACCCCAACACCACGGTGGTGTACATGGAGACACCGGCCAATCCGACGATGTTGATCATCGACATCGCACGCACCGCCGAGATCGCCCACGCCCACGGGGCCGCTCTGGTAGTCGACAACACGTTCGCAACACCCGTGCTGCAGCGCCCGCTCGAGCACGATGCAGACGTCGTCGTCCACTCCACCACCAAGTACATCAACGGCCACGGCACGGTCGTCGGAGGCGCCGTGGTGTCCCGTGACCCCGAATGGATGATGGAGCGGATCAAGCCCCTTGTCGGTGGCATCGGCGGCGTGCCGAGTCCGTTCGATTGCTGGCTCACGAACATCGGACTCAAGACGCTGCCGCTGAGAATGGCCCGTCACTCGGAGAGCGGCATGACCGTGGCGCGATTCCTCGATCAGCATCCAGCGGTCGTCGCTACCCACTATCCCGGTCTGCCCGACGACCCCGGGCACGATGTGGCAACCCGCCAGATGGACGGTTTCGGTGCCATGATCGCCTTCGACCTCGGTTCGTCCGAGGCCGCCACGCATCTCCTCGACCGGGTTCAGCTCGCCAAGCTCGGTGTCAGCCTCGGGAACGTCGACACGCTGATCCAGCACCCCGCCTCGCTGACGCACCGAATGGTTGCTCCGGAGGAACGCGTCGCTTCGGGTATCACAGATGGACTCGTTCGCCTATCGGTAGGCCTCGAGGACGTCGAGGACATCATCGCCGATCTCGAACAGGCGCTGGGCGACTGACGCACAGAGCATTGGGCGTCGGTTGGCTCCAGTAGAGTGAGCGAGTTGCCACCGAATGAACGAGGGTCCATGTATCCGTTCACCTTCCTCGCTTGCACGTACAACCTCTGGGGAGACGACCGCTTCGGAGATAACCGCTGGGAAGAGCGCATACGACCGCTTCGGCGATTCCTCGAGGTGAACCAACCCGACGTGCTGTGCCTCCAGGAACTCAGGCCTGAAGCATGCGATCTCATCAGTGCCACGCTTCCGTCGTTGCGCCGCGTTGAGGACCCGTTCCCGGGATGGACCGAGGAAGGCAACATCTTCTGGAACTCCGAACTCTTCGAACTCGTGGAGTACGGGGCGGAGGAAATCGGACTTCTGGATGAGCATCGGCGTCTGTTCTGGGTGCGCCTTCGTACCGAATCGGGGAGCACGGTGGTGGTGTCCACGGCACACTTCTCGTGGATCTGGGAGTCCGGCGATCTCGGTGAATGGGTGACGGTTCGGGTGGACGAGGCAAGAGCAACGGTGGCGAGCCTCGCCGAGTTGGTCCCGCCCGACGAGCCTCTGCTGTTCATGGGGGATCTCAACGACTACCTCTACCCGGTTGGCGTGTTGCGCGACGCCGGGTTCGAGGATTCGTTTCGGGCTCTCGGCCGAGTGCCGGTGATGACCCACCCGGCACGCCCCGGGAGCGACGAACCGCCGACCCTCCTCGACTGGATGATGCATCGCGGCCCGATTCGCCCCACTCTCACGAGTGTCGTCGACTTCTTCGTCGACGAGATCCCGCCCTCAGATCACAAGCCGATCCTGACGACGTACGTCGTTCCTTAGGGAATCTGCGCCGCCTTCTTCATGGCGCTTCGATCGACGAGACACCCGTGGCTGATCACGGCCCGGGGAGCCGCATGGAACCGCAGCGCCTCCGCAACGGTCTCTCCTTCGAGAATGACCAGATTCGCAACGTTGCCGACGGCGAGAATGTGGCTCTCGAGGCCGATGGCCATCGCCGGGTTGATCGTGACGGCGTCGTACAACAGATCCATGTCGGACCCGGTCATCATCCACAGCAGATGAGCGCCGAGGAACGCCACCTCGAGCATGTTGTTGCGGCCGAACGCGTAGTAGGCATCGGAGATGTCGTCCTGTCCGAGGCTGACGTTGATACCGGCCGCCATCAGTTCGCGAACCCTGGCGTGAAGTGGTCCCGTGTGAGGATCCGAGACCACGGCAACGTCCGCGGCGGTCAGCAGGGCCAACAGGCGTTCGAAGTACGGATCCGGGTAGAGCTGCATCGCCCTCGCATGGTGAGCGAGGGCTCGCCCCTCCCAACCTCGGCGTAGAGCTTCGGTAGCCATCATCTCCAGTGTGCGGAGCCCGGGATCCCCGGCATCGTCGAGCAGCATCGAGACGGGGGCATCGTTCTCAACGGCGATGTCGAAGACGATGCGCACGTGCTTGGCCATGTCGGCCTCGGTGTACTCGATCCACGGGATGCCTCCGACGACGTCCGCTCCGATCTCCATCGATTCTCTGAGCAAATCTTCGGTGCCGGGTTCCCGGATGATCCCGTCCTGAGCGAACGCAACGACCTGGAGATCCACGACACCCGCGAATTCCTCCCGCAGCGCAACGAGGACCTCGACGCCGCGAACCCCCGCTTTGGAGTCGACGTCGGCGAGCGCCCGGATGTGGGTGTTGCCGTAGTAGGCCGCCATCGACACAGCCCGCCTACCGGCCGCGAGCATCGCCTCGGGGTCCTGACCTTCCTTGACAGCAGCGGCCGTCTCGATGGCCGACATCGCACTACCCATGTCACCGCTCTGGTACTCCGTCAGGGCCGCATCTCCGAGGTGCTGCAGTGTGAAGACCTTGTCGAGATGAAGGTGCGTGTTGACGAACGACTCGGTAACGAGATTCCCTGTGGCATCCACTTCGACGGTGTCGGGTCCGATCTCACCGGGTGAGGTGATGGAATCGATGACCCCGTCGCGAATCACGACGTCAAACAGGCCGGGCGAGGAGCGAAGACGAGCGGATCGAATAGTCAATGAGTTCGCGCCGGTCATGGTGGCTCC
>JAOZMA010000276.1 GCA_029934555.1 Acidimicrobiia bacterium
AGCTCCCCCATCGGCACGGAGAACGCTTCGAGGAGCTTGACGGTCGTGAACGGGAGGTACGGGTAGAGAGCGACGGCGATGCCTGCGATGGCATCGATGGCGACACTGAGCGTCGTGCCGGTTCGCACGAGATCGGTCTTGGCGGTCTGCCAGGGTTCCTGCTCGTTCAAGTATGCGTTGACCGTCTGCGCACCCGCCATCGCTCGCTGCAGACCGGCACGGAGCTTCACGTCAGCGATCAACTGGCCCACTTCGGCGAGGGTCTCATCGACAGACGCGATCAGAGCATCGTCCCGCTCACCGAGATCGACCTGCTCCTGGACGACCCCATCGAAGTAGCGTCCGGTCATCGCAACGACCCGGTTGACGAGATTTCCCCACGTCGCTACGAGCTCGCCGTTGATCCGACGGATCATGCCGTCATCCGAGAGATCGGTGTCGTTGTTCTCCGGGAAATTGATGGCGACTGCATAGCGCAGAGCGTCCGGCTCGAAGTGGTCGACGTACCAGGAGATCGAACGACCGACGCCACGGCTGGTCGATCCCTGCTCGCCTTTGAACGTGATGAACTGGTTCGCAGGCACGTCCGTGGGTAGCTCCAGGCCGCCGTACCCCATCAACAGTGCAGGCCAGTAGACGGCATGGAACGGGATGTTGTCCTTACCGACGAAGTAGTAGCTCTCGGCGTCGGGATTCTCCCACCAATCTCTCCAGGCGTCGGGTTCTCCGCGCAACCTGGCCCATTCCTTGGCCGCTGAGAGATAGCCCATGACGGCTTCCCACCAGACGTAGATGGACTTGCCAGGACCGAGATCGTCGACGGGGAGCGGGATTCCCCACTCCAGGTCACGGGTGAACGCTCGGTCGTGGAGACCATCCTCGACCATCCCGATCGCGAAGTTGATCACATGGGGACGCCATCCCTCGCGTGATTGGAGCCACTCGAGCAGCGGTTCCTGGAACTCGGAGAGCTTCCAGTAGTAGTGCTCGGTCTCTCTCAACACGGGCGTCGCGTCCGACAACTTCGATCGAGGATCGATGAGATCGATCGGATCAAGCGTTCTGCCGCAGTCGTCGCACTGGTCGCCCCTGGCATCGAGGTACCCGCAGTGAGGACAGGTTCCCTCGACGTATCGGTCAGGAAGGAACTGGCCTACTTTGCCGTCGTAGAACTGCTCGGTCGTCTTGCGGTACATGTACCCGTTGTCGAGCAGGCGCATGAAGAAGTCCTGCGCAACCTCACGGTGCGTGTCGGTTCCGGTTGTCGTGTAAAGGTCATATGCAAGCCCGAGATCTTTCCAGTTCTGGACGATCTCGCTGTGGTAGCGGTCGACGATCTCGGCCGGGCTAACGCCCTCTTCGTTGGCACGGACGGTGATCGGTGTTCCATGGACGTCGCTGCCCGAGGCCATCAAGACCTTGTTACCGATAGCCCGGTGGTAACGGGCGAAGACGTCCGGGGGCAGGTACGCGCCGCCGAGGTGGCCCAGGTGCCGGGGACCACTGGCGTACGGCCAAGCGACGGCAACGAGGATGTTCTTGGGGATATTGGTGTCAGTCACGGTCGTGCGATGGTAGCGCTGCGGCCCGGATTGGGGTTCGATGCTGACGGCTGAGCGGTCTGGACGCACCGGTACACTCGGCCGAGGATGACCGATCGCCACTCGCAGTCGATGGAGGTTCGCCGTTGGATACCGTGATGGTTCGCAAGATCGATGACCTTGGCCGCATCGTGGTACCGGCTGAGACACGCCGCCTTTTCAATATCCACGAGGGCGACCAACTTGAGATTGGTGTCGAGAATGATGCCATCGTGATCCGCAAGCTCGAGGCGAGCTGTGTGTTCTGCGGCTCGATCGAGGCGATCTCAGCGTTCAAGGGTCGCGGTGTGTGCGCGGAGTGTCGCCGCTCTCTGACCGCCGAGTAGAGGCTCGGTCCGCCAGCGCCGCTTCGTAGAGCACCCGACGAGACACACCGGACTCTTCCGCAACGTCTCGCACCGCGTTGGACAATCGCTCTCCGCCAGCCATGCGTTCGATGACCGCATCGAGCGCCGCCGGCAGATCGGGCGGTGATTCGGGACGGGGGGCTATCACAAGCGTGAACTCTCCCCTGGGCTCGACATCGCTGGTCCAATGATCCGCCGCCTCTGCGAGTGTGCCCGTCCAGATCTCCTCGTGCAGTTTCGTGATCTCTCTTGCGATCACGACCGGACGATCGTCACCTGCGGCGTTGGCGAGAGCGGCGAGATCCTTGGCGACCCGACTGGGTGCAGCGAACAGCACGACCGGTCGCTCGTCTTGAGCGATGCTCTCGATCCGCCGACCGCGTTCCTCCCCGCTGCGCGGCAAGAATCCCTCAAACACGAACCGATCGCCGCCGAGTCCGGCAACGGCAATCGCCGAGGTGACGGCACTTGGACCCGGCACTACGGAGACGGTGGCACCGAGGTCGTGCGCCGCGCGAACCGCCGCGACGCCGGGGTCTGAGACTGCCGGCATGCCGGCGTCGCTGACGAGTGCGATCGTCTCGCCTCGCTCGAGTCGCGACCGAATCTCGATCGTTCTCTCTCCCTCGTTGCCGATGAAGAACGATCGCAGCTGTGCCGAAACGCCGAGCCGTTCGAGCAGCTTCCCCGTACGCCGTGTGTCCTCTGCGAAGACGACGTCCGCGGCTGCGAGCGTGTGCTTCAGGCGTGGAGACGCGTCCTCGAGATTCCCGATTGGCGTGGCACAGATGATGAGACTTCCGGTCACGAGACGGAGGATGGCAGAACTACGAGCTTCATGCCTGTTTCCGGCCCGGGCACTCCGATCGGCAGTTCGAGAATCCAGACCCCTCGTGCAGGAGTCCGCCGCCCCGTGGTCAGGATGTCCTGGTGGACAACCGTCCCTTCTCCGTCCATATGGATGATCCTGAGCGGTTCTCGAATCCCGCGTCCGTGCACCGATGCGGAACGGATGAGCAGACCAGTCGTTCCCCTGCGCCGGACGCCGAGCAGCCGATCAGTGAACGACGATGCGACCGCCACCGGCGGTGATCTCCAACCTTTGGAAGCGAGCCGTACGGATCCTCCCGACCGGTACGGGCGTTCGTCTGGTACGCTCCCGCCCACTATGGCAAAGGCAAAACGACGTAAGCTCCGCGCACGCCGCAGCAAGGCGAACCACGGCCGCAAGCCGAACGCCGGCCGCGGCTGATCACGCGCTCCAGCCGTCTGCTGTTTCGATCCTCCGATTCGGTCCCGGCCGCTTTCGCGCGTCATGGGTGACACGGTATGTTCTCTGACGCGTTCGGACTAGGGGGTCGATCGGTCGGAATACGA
>JAOZMA010000277.1 GCA_029934555.1 Acidimicrobiia bacterium
GTCACGTCGGCAGCGTCATCCTGATCGTCAGCAGAGTCGGCCCCGACTACGTCATCGGTCCCGGAACCCTCGTCGTCGAACGACTCCTCTTTGGGCGGGGGCCAACGGTCCGGTGGCCATTCGTCGGGCGTCTCACCCGGCGGCGGATAGAGGGGTGGAGGTTCATAGACACTGCCATCAGGGAATACGGCCTTCACATTCGCAAGATCCGTTGGATCGAGGTCCTCGAAGAGCGGCTGGATTGGGAGCGGAGTTCCGCTTGCATCGACGGCAACTGCCACGAACGTGGGCGCCCCGTGCTCCGAAGGTGGGCCGGATGCCTCAACGAACACGTAGAAGTCCTTCGACAACGGCTGCACTTCGACCCGTAGAGTTGTGAAGTCGGACAACGTCGCTGTCACCTGGGTGTGGTCGGCCGGATCGACGTCGAGGTGCGGCTGAATCGGCAGAGGCACACCACTCTCATCAACAGCGATCGCCGTCGGGATGGGCGCCGTGCGCCCCGATTGGCTCCCTTCCGGATATGCAAGATGCACCCGGAATGGCGGGAGCTCATAACCGGGTGCGTCGTACTTGTCGCCGTTTGGGAGGATCGCCACGACGTTGGTGGGATCGGTCGGGTCGACCTCGAAGTCCGGTTGCGTGGGGAGCGGCTTCCCATCTGCTCCCACCGCGATGGGTATGGGTGCGGCAGCAGCGGCGCCTCGAATGGCGCTGTCCGGGTACTCGAGGTACACCGAAAACTCAGGAAACTCGTATGGCGGCACACTCACAGGTCCCCCGCCCCACGATGCCCAGAGAGAACTGACGTCGGTTGGGTCGCCCCCCATGTTCTGGGGTTGAACCAGGAGCGGGACACCATTGGCATCGACCGCCACAAGAACATGGTCGGGGGTTCCCTGTTCCAATCGGGTGCTCGACCACTCGACGTGTATGTGAAACTTCTCAGGACCTGGGTACATTGGGACGGCCACCTCCGTCCCGTCCGCGAGCATGACATCAGCGTGATTGACTCCGGTTCGCATGACTCTCACCGTCGGCACAAGGGGCAATGGCATACCGTCGGCATCCACGGCCACACCGTGCTGCATCCCAGAAGGCCAGTTCGTAACCACGTGGATCGTGTACGGAGGTGGTTCGTACTCCTCGACGACACTACCCCACGGATCCACGACCGACTCCGTGCCATCGACCATTTGTGTGGTCAGGGTCGGTTGACAGTCGAGGGCGTCGCCGTTCTCGTCGATGGCCAGGAACGCCCCATCGGGCTTCTTGAAGTAGGAGAACTTCGGTGGGGTCCAGGCGGTCATGACTCCCCCTTCTCTGATCGGCGTCATCCGCTCATTCCTGGATAGTCCTCGAATGGCAGCGTGTCTAGGGGAAAAGGACCGCGCGCCGCGTCAGGACCCTGTCCACCGCTCGACGGCGGCCCTGGTGAGATCGAGATAGCCCTCCGGGGAGACCGACCCGTAGTCGAGGTATGGCGTCCCATCACCGCGGACGGCCTCCGCCGCAACTGGCTCAATCTGCGTGCCCGATTGCCAATCGTTGAAGGAGAGGACCATCACAAGATTCGGTGCGCGGGGTGCCGACAATGCGGCGTCCCACTGCGTCTCGTATGGGGCTCCGTCGCCGCGAGGAACCATCGGTTCGGCCCCGGAACTCCATTGAGCGGAGCTACCCGGGCTCACGACCGGAACGAACCACGCTTCCGGAGGTAGCCCCTCGGCCCATGCGAAGCTCGGTGGCTCGACACCGTCGACCGGACCACTCACGAGGCCATCGAAGTGGGCCTCGTTGACCCACACCGGATCGGAGCTCACGGCGAGCACGATCACCCCGTCCCTGATCTGATGGGCTGCGTCAACGGCATCCCGCCAGAGACCGACGTCGAGGTCGCCTTGTTGCTCCCGGACCTCCAGGCCCGCGACGACGATCACCATCCCGGCCCCATCCGTCCACGGACTTGGCTCGTTCGGCCGGAACAACGCCGGATGGTCTCCGAATGCGGCATGCAGATGCTCGACCTCTGAGACGAGGACCTCCGCCCCGGCGTCGTCCGGGAACGTGAAGACGAACGCTGTCGATAGCCCGTGGCGCTCCGCATCATCGAGCACGGCGGGTACCAACTCCTCATCCGGCAACCCGCGACCGCGCCACACAATGGAGAGGATGCCGATCGACGCTCGGCTGAACATCTCGAAGTGCTCGTTCCGGACACCCGGATCGACCGAGCTGTACGGACCCAGGGCTGGCAAGTAGTCCGAGGCGATGTCATCGGGCGCATGATTGTCACCGATCGACCACTCCCCCCACCCGTCGTCATGTTCCATCGATCGGTATCCGACGAGATACACGGCAGCCACGCGGCCCGCGGAGGCGACGATTGCATCAGGATCGGCGACCGGTGCGGAATCGGCGGTCGGAACAGGCGTCGCCTCCCCCGGCTGATCGTTCCCACCTTGGAGCCACAGGAACCCTCCGATCGCCACGACCAGCGCCGCGACGACGCCGAACACTGCGTACCGACTCCACGACCGGGGCCCGGCGGCCTCGTCGGCGACCGGATCGTTCGGCATCTCATCCCCGTCCCCATCATCCTCGAACTCATCGAGCTCTTCGGACTCGGCCGCGATCGCGACGCCCTCGGCTTTCTCCTCCTCAAGAGATGGGGCGGGTTGGTCGTCCTCAGGATCAATCGTCGACTCCGGATCGATCGATGTGGCAATTTCGGAGGCCGCTCCCACGATCGCCGCCGTGGATCCCGTCGGTGGGTCGCCGATCTGCTCTGATGGCTCGGGAGGCACCACCGGTGCCGGCGGTGTTCCGGCCGCCTCCGGGATCAGCGCTGCTCCGAGGGCGATGGCGTGCTTGGGGTGGGCATCGACGGCGACCGGGCGCCCCGTCGTATCGCGCACCATCTCGGCCACAAGGGGGATCCGCGATGCGCCTCCGACGAGCAGCACGCGAGAGAGATCGGCGTACGACACTCCGGCCGACCGGACCGTCCGATCGAGCGCGCTCATCGTTTCGCGCAGGCGAGGACGGATCATGTCCTCGAACTCGCCCCTTGTCAGGCGAACCTCGGTGTGGAGATTCGGGAGCATCACCGGAATCGTCACGTCGGTGTCTGCCGACAACGCTTCCTTCGCCTCGCGGCACGAATTCCGTAACGAGGTCACGGCCGCCACCGTCGTCGCGTCATCGGGATCGGAGCGTCCGACGATCCCACCCAGCGCTTCGTCGACATGCCCGAACACGGCCTCGTCGAGATCGACCCCGCCGAATCGTTCCATCCCCTCAGGAGTGCCAACGACCTCGAAC
>JAOZMA010000278.1 GCA_029934555.1 Acidimicrobiia bacterium
ATCGGCCTGACGGGGGCACGAGCGACTGCTACCAAGGAGTGTGGCAACGCTCCTCCGTTGTCCTCATCGCTACTGCCCGATTCAACCACGGCCGAGAGCACGCAGGGCCCGGACCTTGATTCGCCGCTCCTGACCCTGGGCCGCCTGCTTCGCCACTTCCTCGAGGGACTGCTCTCCTTGTTGCGGATCATGCTTCCTGCGGCGTTGCAGAACCCACAGGAAGAGGTCGCCCTCTGTCGAGCCGGGTTCGAGTTCTCGCAGCTTCTCCCACCTGATCGATTCGATAGCCGGAAGGTAGACCCGGTCGTACCAATCGGCGGCGATCTCATGTGGTTGCAGCACTCTGTCCTGTTCCAGCATCAGGTCGTAGCCGTGTGCCTTGACCACGTCGAGCAGCTCAATGAATCCTTGCGGGCGGCTGAAATCGATCTGAGCCATCGGACGGGACCGCTCCAGGCCGCTCTGTTGCATGAATCGTCTGGCTTGCTCGAGGTAGATGATCCTCTCGAAGTCGATGTTCTCGTCGATGTCGATATCGGTGTGAATCTCGGTTACCTCGGCGTCGATGAATTCGGCGCCTTTCTGTTTGGCGAGGGCGACCCGATGATTCCCGTCGATCACGAAGTAGATGTCGTTGACCTGGTACACCGAGATCGGAGGAAATCCGAGCGACGGGAACGCTCGCTCGAGACGTTCCCAGCGCTCCCTCGTCTGGGGCGATCGCGGGAGGAAGTCGCGGTCGAAGTCCTCGGATCGGTCAACCGTTCCGACGATCTTGTCGACCTCGATCGTTTGCAGGCCCGCATAGGCCTGCTGGAAAAGGTGTAACCGGGAGCGCAGGTCATTGAAGGATGGAAGCGGAGCGGGAGCTGAGCCGCTCACGACCCTCGCCAAGCGGCGATACAGGTCTTTTCGGTGAGCCTTCGAGAAGGACGATGAGTAGATCACGGCTCGATCTCCAGAAGTCGGTAGGGGACCACGTTCACGACGCGGGTGCTACCGATCGTGCGGTCGGGGCGTGGTTTCCCGTATGGGTGGATGTGTCCGTGGAGCATCAGCTTCGGTTCGATTCGTTCGACCAACCGGTGAAAAGCTGAGAAACCGCGGTGAGGTCCGTCGGTCTCGTCGCCGCAATTCAACGGAGGTGAATGGGTGACCATGATGTCGATGGATGTTCCGTCCCTCCACCGGCGCATCCGGGCTCGGCGTGTCAGCCGGCGAACGCGACCCCGCATCTCGGTCTGCGTGTATTGGTTGTCACCATCGTTGTAGCGAATCGAGCCACCGAGCCCCGCGATGCGCAATCCGCATTCGTCCTCCCAACGATCTTCCACACTGACGCAGCCGATGACACGGCGCGGCGAGCGGGCGAAGTACTCGGCGGGTAGATACGCAGAGACGTTCGTGCCGGAAGACGACGGATCGTGGTTGCCGCGAACGTACAGTAGCGGAACTCCGGCCTCTGCTCTGAGGTACTCGAGGTACTCGAATGGCAGGTCACCACATGCCAGAACGAGATCGGGTCGAAGGTCGTTCAGCCTCGGTCCGTACAGGGCCTGGTCGACCTCGTCCGCGACGGCGAGGACCCGGATCACGGCAGGAACGCCGGCTCGGATGGGGTGGCCGGGACCACCGCCGTCCGTGTCATACCGGGGGTTCGCAGCCGTCCAGCGTGTCTCCGGCAAGATCCCACAGCGCCGAGGTGCTGCCCCGGTTCGCTGCGAGCACCGGCTTGCTGGTGGTCAGCGATCCGTCGCGCATGAATCGTGTCGACCAGCCGCCGGACTCCCGGATCAGTACCTCGCCGGCAAGGGCATCCCAGGCACGTAGATCGGACTCGTAGAATCCGACGAGCCGTCCTGCAGCGACGTAGGCGAGAGCGAGCGCCGCCGATCCAGAGTTGTAGAACAAGCCGCCTACAGCGAACAGACCGCGGAGAAACGAGAGGGTGGGTTGGTCTGGGGAGTTGCGCGGGTGCCCGACGCCGACGAGTCCGTCGGTGATGCCCTTGGCCGGGACCGAGACACGCTGACCGTTGACCGTGACTCCGTCCCCTCTCTGTGCGGAGAAGGTCTCGGCGCCCGTCGGATCGCGTACGACGCCCAGGAACGGATGGCCCCGCCCGTCGACGCATGCGATCGACACGCACCAGCTCGGCAGTCGCGACACGAAGCAGGTAGTCCCGTCGATGGGATCCACGACCCATGTGGCGTGCCCGGTTCCGACGAGGGGGGCGTCGCTGCCTCCTTCCTCTCCGAGAAACTGGTCATCCGGGAACGCCTCGCTGATCCGTCGCCGGATCAGCTGCTCGGTCGCCAGATCTGCCTCGGTCACCCAATCGAGGACACCTTTGGCCCGAACCTCCAGGCCGTCCTTCTCGCGATACGACAGCGCCAGTTCCCCGGCCTCGACGGCCAGTTCCTCAGCAAAGATCCGTCGGTCGACTCCGTCGGTAGCCACGGTGGGTGCTCCCTGTCTCGCTGCTACTTCACATCCGGGTTGGGGAGCATGTAGTCCTCGCGAATGACCCGGATCAACTCGTGATAGGAGCTGATGAATCCGCGGAGAGTGCGCACGGTGGCGCCGTATGTGTCGAACTCCTCGATGGACATGCCGTCGACGTCGTAAGCCTTGCGGAAGTCCGGTATACGGTCGTAGAGCTCGGCAATGATCTCGGGATCGACGGGTTCGTTGATCCGATCCTTGACCTCCACTTCCGAGCTGTTGAACAGCTTCTGCCACCCAGAAGGAACGGTGAGGACGACGTCGCCGCCGATCAATTCTGACCAGTGCAGATGGCTGCGGTAGGCCGCTGCGAGGAGGCGCGACCGGAAGCCACGCTCTTGGTAGATCTCGAGCGCCTTCTTGAACACTGCAACTCCTGCCCATGGCAGGTACTGCGGGCTCACGATGATCCCGTCTCTCTTGGTGACGATCTGGATCCAGTCGTCGGTCCGACCGACCATGATCGTGGTGACGGGTGTCATGTCGTCTGTCGCGAGACCTTCCGCTTCGCGTCTAGCCAAACCGCGGTCGATTGCCTCACCGATCGCTACAGCCTGTGCCACGGTGAAGCTGACTGTCGCGTTGACGTTCACGCCGCGGTACGTCGCTTCTTCCATCGCAGCGATGCCCTGACTCGTTGCGGGCAACTTCACCTGCATGTTGGGAGCCAGCGACGCGTACCGAACTGCCTGTTCGACCATCGCGTCAACGTTTCGGTAGTAGGAGGGATTCGTCTGGATCGACAGGCGTCCCTTCATCCCGTTCTCACGCTCGAAAACGGGCAGGAGGAGCTCAGCTCCCTTGAGCGCGATT
>JAOZMA010000279.1 GCA_029934555.1 Acidimicrobiia bacterium
CGCGACTCTTCTTCCTGCTACGTCTTCGATCGGGGTCGTACTACGTCATACGTACTTCGTACTACCGCCTGTTGTCTCCCCAGTCCTCGCCGACCCGCTCGGCTCCGAAGTAACGCCCTCCTCCTACGCGTTGGCCCAGCGGTACTCCTTCGGGACCGAGTTGGCTCCCTCCCACACGACACGGCGGAACTCGTCGGGGTCTGTGTTTCCCTCCGAGTTGATCAGCAGCACCTGGGAGTCCGGTCCGAGACCCAGGTAGTCCTTCAGATCGGAGAACTCGGGGTACTCCGCAACGAACATGAGCGCTCCCAACGTGACCGCTCCGGATTCGCCGGAGACAACGAACGGGTCACCGGCGAGCGGTGTTGCGTACACACGCATGCCCTTGGCCGCCACGTAGTCAGGGCAGGCGAGGAACGCATCAACGCAATCCCACAGCACGCCCCACGCGATCGGGCTTGGCTCGCCGCAGGCGAGTCCGGCCATGATCGTTTGGAGGTCGCCCCCGACAGCATGCGGCTGTCCGTCGCCGATGCGGGCCGACTCGAGGAGACACTCAGCGGTCGCGGGTTCGACAACCACTGTTGTCGGCCGATCCTGCCCGAAGCGGGCCGAGTAGAAGCCAACGGTGGCAGCGGCCAACGCTCCCACTCCACCCTGGACGAAGACGTGTGTCGGCTTGACCATTCCTTGCCCCGCGACTTGCTCCTGGGCCTCGGACAGCATCGTTGTGTATCCCTGCATCACCCACTTCGGAACATCCTCGTACCCCTCCCATGAGGTGTCGGAAATGACCTGCCACCCGTTCGCTTCGGCATCGACGCTGGCTTGTCGCACGGCATCGTCGTAAGTTCCGTCGACCACCCGAACGTCTGCCCCATAGCCGGCGATGGCGTCGATCCTGGCCTGCGAGGTGTCCTTGTGGACGTAGATGACGGCCTTGCAGTTGAGTTTGTCTGCTGCCCATGCAACACCGCGGCCGTGGTTGCCGTCCGTCGCAGTAGCGAAGGTGAGGTCTCCCAGCTTCGCCCTGGTGTCATCCGAGATCAGCTGACCGAACGAGAGATCCTTGCCCTCGAGACCCAGTTGATTCTTGATGAAGCTGTAGATGGCGAACGATCCTCCGAGCACTTTGAACGAGTTCAAGCTCAGGCGAACCGACTCGTCTTTGACCCAGATGCCTCCGACTCCGATCATCGATGCGAGGTTCGACAGGTTCCTCAGAGGGCTGATCTGATAGCCGGGGATCTGCCGATGGAAGCTCCTTGTCTGTTCGAAGATCCCTCGCGGGAAGTTGGCGTCGACCGCTTCGCTCGCAGCGATGGTCCGTGCTCTGGGGTTCTCGACCCACTCAATCGGTATTGCAGATTCCATACCCATCACTGTATCGCCCGAACGACACTCAGGTCGAACCGGGGTGAACGGTGGCTCGGTGATTCAACAGAGTTCTGATGATTCGCCCCACCCGGCAACTGGTACCAGAGTCGACGGACCAGAGGTCGTCACCGTCAGCCATCGGCGACCGATGTCGAATCAGCCGCTCCCAGATACGCTTTCCACGCCTCTGGATCGGTCCGCAGCTGGTTGAGTTCCCGTGCGACGTCCAACGCGAACTGCTGGCGTCGCAACACTTCTGTCGCTTTCCGAACCGTGTCGATGAGAGAGCTGTTGGTCGCTTGGCTCAGCTCTAGGAGCAGCGCATGAGCCCAGTGTCCACACGGATCGTCGTGGTGTCCATGCCGAAAGTCTAAGAAGCACATGCAGCTGCGTCTACCAAGCTGTCACCTGTCACCTGTCGCCCTTGCCCTGGCTGTCGGCTGTCAGCTGTGGACCTGCGCCTGCCTGTCACCTGTCTCATATCCCACTTCCCGTTACCATCTCCGCCACCCACCGACTGCGAGAGGTTCATGCCCGCCGATTTCGACACCATCGTCAATCTTGCCAAGAAGCGAGGCTTCGTCTTCCAATCATCCGAGATCTATGGAGGGATCCGCTCGGCATACGACTATGGCCCGCTCGGCGTCGAGCTGCTCCGCAACGTCAAGGCACAGTGGTGGCGTTCGATGGTGCAGATGCGCGACGACATCGTCGGGCTCGACAGCGCCGTCATCCAGTCTCCGAAGGTGTGGGTTGCCTCCGGCCATGTTGCGTCGTTCTCCGATCCGCTCGTGGAATGTCGCGAGTGCCACAACCGCCATCGGCTCGACAAGCTCGAGAACCCCGACCAGTGCCCGACCTGCGGTTCGAAGGGCTCCTTCACCGACCCGCGCGAGTTCAATCTCATGTTCCGTACCCACATGGGGCCCGTCGAGAGTGAGGACAATGCGGTCTTCCTCCGACCCGAGACGGCACAGGGCATCTTCATCAATTTCGAGAACGTGCGCCGCACGGTCCGCAAGCGTCTCCCCTTCGGGATCGCCCAGGTCGGTAAGTCGTTCAGGAACGAGATCACGCCGGGACAGTTCGTGTTCCGTACCCGTGAGTTCGAGCAGATGGAGATGGAGTTCTTCTGCCATCCAGATGAGGCCGACGAGTGGTTCCGCTACTGGGTCGACGAGCGCCGGAACTGGTACACAGATCTTGGGATGACCGAAGAGAATCTCCAGTTCCGTGAGCACGACGACGATGAGCTCTCGCACTATGCGGCCGCCACGTTCGACGTCGACTACCTGTTCCCGTGGGGATGGGACGAACTCGAGGGGATCGCCAATCGGACCGATTTCGATCTCAAGGCGCACGCCGAGTACTCGGGTGAGGACCTCACCTACTTCGACCCCGCCACCAACGAACGCTTCTTCCCATACGTCATCGAGCCGGCGGCCGGTGCAACGCGCACGACGTTCGCCTTCCTCATCGACGCCTACCACGAAGAGGAAGTGCGCGGTGAGAAGCGAACCGTTCTCAAACTCGATCCGCGACTCTCACCCATCAAGGTGGCGGTGTTGCCGCTGTCGAAGAAGGACGATCTCGTCGAGGTGACCAACCGTGTCGCCGACCTTCTCCGGAGCCGGTGGATGATCGAGGTGGACGTCACGCAGTCGATCGGTCGACGCTACCGCAGGCAGGACGAGATCGGCACGCCGTACGCCGTGACGGTCGACTTCGACACGCTCGACGACGACCAGGTCACGATCAGAGACCGCGACACGATGGAGCAAGACCGGATCCCGATCGAGAGCTTGGTGGCGTATCTGGCAGAACGCCTACCGGCCTGACCGGCTGCGCCGGTGTACTGGGTAGTGAGAGGATCAGCGGATAGGTGATTGGTGCGGCGCAGCGTGTGCTTCGTTCCAGTCCCCCCGGCCGCAGGACT
>JAOZMA010000280.1 GCA_029934555.1 Acidimicrobiia bacterium
GAGGGGACAGGAGACCGAACACCGCTCGCCACCTATCCGCGGGTCTTCTCAGTACGCAGTACTGCGAAGCTCGTCGTAGACCTTGCCCATATCTGAGCGGATCTGGTCTGTCACTTCGTGGATGTCGGCTGGCTCGATGTTGGCGCTTGGGATCGGGGGGAGGATCTTGACTCGCACGCGACCGGGATAGATGAGCTTTGACCCCGGAGGATTGATGTCGAACGAACCGGAGACAACCACCGGCAGCAGATCCGCCTCGTTGTCACGGGCGATCCTCACCGCACCGGTGCGGAAGTCGGTCATCTCCCCGTTCCGGCTTCTGGTCCCTTCAGCGAAGACCAGGAGCGAATATCCACGCTGATACGTTTCGCGTGCCGCTTCGCTGATGGCTTCCCGAGACGAACGGACGCCACCGCGGTCGACCTTCACGATCCCGGCAACGTCCATCCCCGGTCCGAAGAGCGGGATCTTGTACAGCTCCTTCTTTGCAAGGAACCGGATCGGAGTCGGGATCGCGCGGAACAGGACGGGGATGTCGAAGTTGGAGATGTGATTCGACACGACGACGTACCGTGCACCCGGATCGACGTGCTCACGGCCTTCCACCGTCATCTCGATGGGCGGAATCTGGAGGAACAGGCGGGACCATGTTTGGAGTACCCGCTCGATCTTCGGAGAGTTCCGATTCCGCTTCCCGATCCGGAGCACGTGTGCTGCCTGGGCCAGGGTGTAGAAGAAGAAGAGTGGGACGAGCACGATTGTGCGAATGGCGGCGCGGGCTGTTCGAACCATAGCCGGGTAGCGTAGCGGCGGCGGAGGACCGATCACGGTGAAAACACGAACAATGACGAACGACCAGGCCCGTCGAATAGCGCTCGCGGCTCAGGGCTTCGCCAGACCTCGCCCCATCGGTCGCATCGACGTTCGCCACTTCCGCCGTGTGCTAAATCACGTCGGATTACTCCAACTCGACTCGGTGAACGTTCTCGAGAGATCACATTATCTCCCCATGTTCTCCCGGCTCGGTCCGTACGATCGCGCTGCCCTCGATCGATGGACAACCTCGTCGGGGGAGATCTTCGAGTACTGGGGCCACGAAGCGTCGCTGATCCCCGTCGATCGGTACTCGACGTTCCGGTTCCGCATGGGAGAGATGAAACCGTGGGGCAGCGTCAGAAGGCTCCTCGACGAACGCCCGGGCTACATCGAAAACATCCTGGAACAGGTGGCGATTCGCGGACCGCTGACCGTGGCGGATCTCGATGACGCGGGCGAGCGGGGCGGGCCCTGGTGGGGGTACGCCCCCGGCAAGCACGCTCTCGAATGGCTCTTCGCTTCTGGCCGGGTCACCGCCTACCGATCCCCGACATTCGGTCGCCGCTACGACCTCCCGCAACGTGTGGTCCCGGCTGCGGTGATCGCCGAGTCCCCATCCGACCAGACCGAGGCCTACCGAACGTTGTTGGTCGACGCAGCGCGGCACCACGGAGTGGGGACGGTGGCCGACCTCGCCGACTACCACCGACTCCACAAACCGACGGCGCGGCCGATCCTCGAGGATCTTGCCGTCGAAGGGGCCCTGGTGCCGGTCGCCGTGGCCGGATGGCGACATTCCGCCTATCTCCATCCCGATGCGGTGATCCCCCGGAGAGCCACAGGCACCGCTCTGCTCAGTCCGTTCGATTCGCTGGTCTGGAATCGCGATCGGGTCGAGAGGATGTTCGGTTTCCGATACCGGATCGAGATCTACGTGCCGAAGCCACAGCGGCAGTATGGGTATTACGTGTTGCCGTTCCTGCTCGACGGCGATCTCGTGGCAAGAGTGGATCTCAAGGCCGATCGGAAGGGACGGCGACTCCTCGTTCAGACGGCTCATCTCGAACCTGGTCACGAGGCATCGAGAGTCGTTCCACCGTTGACGAAGGAACTCCGGGCGATGGCAGCGTGGCTGGGCCTGGACGAGGTTGTCATCGTCGACCGCGGCGATCTGGCTTCTTCTCTCCGCATCGCGGAGGTGTAACGCTACGAGCCGCAGCGAACTTGGACCCTGGTCGGCTCGTGTTGGGACGGGTACTGTAAAGACACCATGGACTTTCGGATCCTGGGCCCTCTCGAGGTGTCCGCAGGGGACGGGTCGCTTCAGATTGGCGGACGGAGACAACGCACCGTCCTGGCGGTGCTGCTTCTCAACGCGAATCGGACCACTTCGACCGATACGATCGTTGATGCAGTCTGGGGTGACGAACCCCCTGCGACCGCACGCCGGTCGGTACAGGTCTACGTCTCGCGGTTGAAGAAGGTCTTCGGAGACGAACGGATCGCTTCGATCGATCCGGGGTATCGACTACGGGTTGAAGATGGCGAGTTGGATGCCGATCGCTTCTCAACTCTGGCCGCTGATGCCCGAGCCGCGACATCCAGCGATCCGAAGGAGGCGTTGCGAACGTTCGATTCGGCGCTGGCCCTGTGGAGAGGGCCGACGCTATCGGATCTCGCCGAGGATCCCGGCATCAGAAGTCGATCGGTTCCGTTCGACGAGGAGCGGATGGCCGTCGTCGAGGACAGATTCGATCTCGAGCTGATGCTTGGTCGACACGAAGCGGCCGTGGTTGCCCTCGAGCGGTCGATCTCCGAGCATCCCTACCGGGAACGGTTGTGGGCACAGCTCATGATCGCGCTGTACCGATCGGGCCGTCAGGCTGACGCCCTCAAGGCATACAGCCGGGCGCGGGGCGTGCTTGTCGGCGATCTTGGAATTGATCCGTCTCCGGAGCTCAGAGATCTCGAGGAGCGGATCCTCAATCAGGATGCCTCTCTCAACTTGCAGGGACGGTCCCGGCCGGTTGGAATCGGCCCGGCTTCCGTCAGGAACCCCTACAAGGGGCTTGCCTCTTTCACCGAGAGTGACACTGAGGACTTCTTCGGAAGGGATCGTTTGATCGCGACGATCGTCGACCGGGTCGCCGGCGGTCACCGCCTTGTGGCCGTGATCGGACCGAGCGGTTGCGGGAAATCGAGCCTCGTCGGTGCGGGTGTGATCCCGGCACTCCGCAACCTCCAGAAGGAACGCGCCGGTCCTCTTCGTGTGATGCGGATGGAGCCGGGTGAGCATCCGTTCGAGGCCCTCGAGCTCGCGATGATCGAGCAAGGCGGTATCGAACGCGATGAGCTCCTCGACGTGCTGGAGTCGGGGCCGATGGGGATCGTCGAAGCGATCTGGCGAACGGGCGACCCGGAGCAGCCGGTTCTCCTCGTTGTCGACCAATTCGAGGATCTCTTCA
>JAOZMA010000036.1:0-3554 GCA_029934555.1 Acidimicrobiia bacterium
CGGACTACGGACTACGGATTACGGACTACGGATTACGGACTACGGATTACGGACTTACCTCTTCGGCGGGATGTACTTGCCGGAGCGGATCTTGCCCTTCTTCACTTCGAGGACCCAGACCGAGCCCTTCTTCCATTCCATGGGGCCGTCGAGGTCGAGACCCTCCGTAGCCAGCATCTCCATGACAGCGCTGATCACCTCACCGTGGGTGACGATCACCGCCGCTTCACCCTTGAGGTCGCGAACGAGTTTCAGGACAGGGCCGGGTTTTCCCTTGACATCGAGTCGAGGATCCACGACAGCCGAAAGCCGGATGGCATTCTCGAGAGGTCTTGCTGTTTGGAGACAGCGCTGGTAGTCCGATGTCAGGATCATCGTGATCGGATGCGCTTTGAAGCGGACGGCCAGATCGACGGCCTGCTTGCGTCCGCGCCGGTCGAGTGGCCGCTTGCGGTCCTTGCCTTTCCACCGGGATTTCACACCGGCTTGAGCATGGCGTACGAGGTAGATCCTCGCATACGTTGGATCGTCGGCAAGAGCATTGGCGCGTCGAAGCACTTTGCGATCGTTCGTGTACTGAAGACGCTTGTTGGCCTTGCGGAGCGTCAGCCACGCAATGGCATCGACCTCACGGTTCGCTCGGAACTTTCCGCCTGCGGCCTCCATCAGCCACCAGCGGACCACCTTGCGATTTCCGACGGCAGTTTCATAGCCGACGGATCCGATTTCGATCGGATAGTTCGCCTGGATCCCGGTCTCCTCGCGAACCTCGCGGAGCCCGGCTTCTAGATACCCCTCTTTGCGGTCGAGCTTGCCCTTGGGCAGCGACCAGTCGTCGTATCGGGGTCGATGGACGAGGAGGAACTCGCGCTCGCCATCCTCACCCTGCCGGTAGAGCACGCCGCCGGCTGCCTTGATCGATGCGCGGAATCGTTCGGGACTCATGAGGGGTACGGCACCTCGCCGCGAGCACGATCGGCAGCTAGATCGAGAAGCTGTTGTTGAGCATCGATGCCGTTCACCGTGGGCACTTTCGACCAACTCCCGTCGGGAGCGGCTTCCCAGGCAAGCACGTCGTCGGCCGATTCGATCTCGAGGACTTCTTCGATCCGGTGCTTCAGCCGTGGATCGGTCACCGGGACCAACGCCTCGACTCGGTTGTTGAGGTTTCGCTGCATCATGTCCGCCGAGCCAATGTAGTAGACCGCGCTCGATCCCGGTGTGCCGAATCGATAGATGCGAGAGTGTTCGAGGAACCGTCCAACGATCGATCGGAGGGTGATCGTCTCCGACAGGCCGGGAACTCCCGCACGCACCGAGCAGTTGCCCCGGACGATGAGATCGATCCGACAGCCACTGCCGGACGCGGCGTACAACTCGTCGATGACCTCGGTGTCGACGATGTGGTTCGCCTTCATCATGATATGGCCGTCGGGCCCGAGCGCCCCCTGTTCCCGGATGCGTTCGATGATCCTGGATCGGAGGAAATTGGGGGCGAGGACCAGCTTCCGGTAGGACGCAGGCCGGGCATAGCCGGTGAGATGGTTGAACAGCTCCGACAGATCGGCGCCGATGTCCTCGTCTGCCGTGAACAGGCCGAGGTCCTCGTAGATGCGTGCCGTGTTCGGGTTGAAGTTGCCGGTACCAACGTGGGAGTAGCGGCGGATGCCGTCCTTCTCGCGCCGCACCACGAGCAGTGTCTTCGTGTGCGTCTTGAGTCCCTGCACGCCGTAGACGACGTGCACACCCGCGGACTCGAGCATCCTCGCCCAGTTGATGTTCGCCGCTTCATCGAAGCGAGCCTTCAATTCGACGAGCGCGACGACCTGTTTGCCCTCCTCGGCTGCCTCGATCAGTGTCCTGACGACGGCCTCTTCACCGCCGATCGCCGGGTCGTCGGGGATCGACGTGCGATAGAGCGTCTGCTTGATGGCGAGCACGTCCGGATCGGCTGCGGCCTGAGCGAGGAACGCAGCGGTCGACGTGGCGAACGACTCGTATGGGAAGTGGACGAGGATGTCTGCCTTCCGTAGCTCCTTGAAGAAGTCGACTCTTCTGCCACCCGTCTCGGCGAGCCTGGGTTGCGTGGTGGGCGTCCACGACGGATCCTTCAGATCGGGACGGTCGAGTCCGTAGACGCTCCACAGACCGGACAACCCGAGGGGGGCATGTCGTATGTAGACCTCATCCTCTGTCAGTTGGAGACCCTGGAGCAAAAGGGCAAGCACGTTGTCTTCGATGCCGGCCTCAACCTCGAGGCAGACCGCCTGGGCTGCCCGCTGGCGGTAGCGGAGCACGCTCTCCATCGCCTGGAGAAGATCGTCGGCCTCTTCCTCTTCAACGGCGATGTCGGCACTCCGGGTGACCCGGAACGTCGTCGAGTCGACGACATCGAGACCGCCGAAGAGTCGACCAAGGTGGTGGTTCACGATCTGCTCGATAGGTACGAATCGACGTCCATCTTCAAGGGGGATGAGGCGAGGTACGTTCGGCGGGATCTTCACTCGTGCGAATTGCCGGTTCTTCGTGTCGTGATCCTCGAGCAACACCGCGAGATTCAGCGAGAGATCGGAGATGAACGGGAACGGGTGAGTGGGATCGACGGCGAGGGGGGTCAGCACGGGGAAGATCTCTTCTTCGAACACGATGTCGAGATCCTGTCGATCGTCCGGACCCAACGTGTCATACGTGGCGAATTCGATCCCTTCATCGGCCAGGGACGGGTAGATCTCGCTCATGAAGAGGCCGTCGATCTGGCCGTTGAGTTCGATGATCCGCTCCCGGATCGCCACGAGTTGCTGCCGGGGTGTCAGACCGTCCGGACCCGACTTCGTGACCCCGCTGGCTGCCTGCTCGAGGAGGCCGGCAACACGCACCTGATGGAACTCGTCCAGATTCGACGACACGATCGCAACGAACTTGACGCGCTCGAGCAACGGGCGGCTCGGTGTCGTCGCAAGAGCGAAGACCCGCTCCTGGAAATCGAGGAGCGAGAGCTCTCGATTGACGTATGCGGTGCCGTTCGTCGCGTCCATGGTTCCAATCGATGGGGAGGCACCATATTACCGGCGACCTCCGCTGAGCGTTCGAGATCGAACCCGTCTAGATCCTGCGCCGGTCGAGCTCGTCGAGCTTCTCCACCCGTCGGATATGGCGTTCATCACCCGTGAACTCCGCGCCGAGGAACGTCTCCACGATCTCCCAGGCGAGTTCGATACCAACGATCCGTCCGCCGAGGGCCAGCACGTTGAGTCCGTCGTGCTCGACGGCTTGGTGTGCTGTGTACACGTCGTGGACGGTTGCTGCCCGGACCCCGGTGATCTTGCCCGCAGCGATCGATGCGCCGGCTCCGGAACCACACAGCACGACGCCACGCTCGACTTCGCCCGAGGCGACCGCACGAGCCGCAGGTGCAACGAAGTCGGGGAAATCGACGGAGGCATCGGAATCGGTCCCGTAGTCGATCACGTCATGCCCGGAAGCCAAGAGACGAGCCTTGAGCTCCTCCTTGAGTTCGAACCCTCCGTGGTCAGTTCCCATCGAAACGCGCATTT
>JAOZMA010000036.1:3654-13003 GCA_029934555.1 Acidimicrobiia bacterium
AAGCTGGCCGGTTCTCTCCCTAACCTTCCCCCATGTCCTCACCTATCGAATCTCTTCGGGTCGTCGGCGGTGCTCGCCTCGAGGGTGACGTCGCAGTTCTCGGCGCGAAGAACGCCGCCCTCAAACACATGGTGGCGACGCTTCTGGCTCCCGGGGTCCACCGTCTCTCGAACGTTCCAAGAATCCTCGACGTTGAGATCATGGGCAACGTCCTGAGGCATGTGGGAGCGACCTGTGAGCGGGACGGCACGACGCTGGAGATCGACGTGCCGGAGACTCCGAATCCGGAAGCTCCGCTCGACCTCGTTCGGCAGATGCGTGCATCGATACTGATCCTCGGCACTCTCCTCGCTCGAACCGGGGAAGCGAGGGTGGCCCTCCCCGGCGGCGACGACTTCGGCTCACGCCCGATCGACCTCCATCTCGGCGGACTCGAGGACCTCGGTGCGGTCTTCGATCTCCAACACGGCGTGCTCCGGGCCACGGCACCCGACGGGCTCCACGGAGCGGAAGTATTCCTCGAGTTCCCGTCGGTGGGTGCCACCGAGAACATCCTTCTCGCTTCTGTTCTGGCCGAGGGGACAACCACGATCGGGAACGCAGCGCGCGAACCAGAACTGACGGACCTCGCAACCTACCTGATGGCCATGGGAGCCAGGATCGAGGGCGCAGGAACATCCACGATCCGAATCCAAGGTGTTCAAGAGCTCCATCCCGCCGATCATCGTGTCGTACCCGACCGGCTCGAGGCCGGAACCTACGCGTTCGCAGGCGCCATGACTCGCGGTCATGTCACGGTCCTCGATTGTGTGCCGGCACACCTCCGTATGGAGATGAGCAAGCTCGCCGACGCCGGAGCCACCGTCACTTCTGGAGAGGACTGGATCACCGTCGAGGGACCCGACCGTCCGAGTCCGATCGACTTCGCGACGCTCCCGTTCCCCGGCTACCACACCGACATGCATCCGCAGATGGTGGCCCTGCTGTCGGTGGCTGAGGGCACGTCGATCGCGACCGAGAACGTGTACGACGCCCGCTTTCGGTACATCGGAGAGCTGAATCGCATGGGAGCCAACATCCACACCGACGGTCAGCACATCGTGATCAGGGGTGTCGACGAGCTGAGTGGCTGCGAGGTCGACGGTTGTGACATCCGGGCAGCCGCGGCGCTCACGATCGCCGGTCTTCGCGCAGACGGAACGACGACCATTGTCGGTGCGCATCACGCCGATCGGGGCTACGACGGTTTCGTCGAGAAGCTGACCGCTCTCGGCGCCACGATCGACCGGATCTGAAGGCCCCGGGCCGCAGAGAAGCGTCTCGGTAGCGCGTTTCGCGGGGTTAGCTTGTGCCCATGGCTGATGAGCAAGAAAACGTCATCGAGATCGCGTCTCCGACGGACCAATCCGACACCGGGTTCGACGGTGCGGGAGCGATCGATCTCTCCCTTCTCGAATCGACGTTGGAGTACATCCGTCCGGCGCTCCAGGCCGACGGCGGAGATCTCGTGTTGCTCGGTGCGGCGAACGGCAAGGTCACGTTGCAGCTCGTCGGTGCATGCGGCGGCTGTCCGCTCTCCACGATGACGCTCACAGCAGGCATCGAACGGATCGTGAAAGACCGCGTTCCCGGTGTCGTAGCGGTAGAAGCGATTTGAGCTAGTAGCCAACAGCCAACAGCTGACAGCAAACAGCCCGAGCCCAGGTGAGATCGTCTTCGCTGTCTGCTGTCTGCTGTCTGCTGCCGTATCCTGTCGACGTGTCACTTATCGACCTTGCCAAATCCGGTGATCGGCGTTCTCTTGCTCGGCTTGTCAGTCGAGTCGAGGACGACACTGTCGAGGGCAGGGAGGCTCTCGCGGCGCTGTATCCGGATGGCGGTGCTGCATGGGTGACCGGTGTCACAGGGGCGCCGGGGGCCGGGAAGTCGACGCTCGTAGACGGCCTCGTCGGATTCGCCGCCGATCAGGGCAACGTCGCGGTCGTGGCCATCGATCCGTCGAGCCCCTTCAGCGGAGGTGCCGTCCTCGGAGACCGGATCCGCATGCAGCGCCACACCGACGATCCACGCATCTACATCCGTTCCATGGCGAACCGGGGGCACCTCGGCGGCCTCGCCGACTCCACGCCCCGCGTTGTTGCACTCCTCGATGGGATCGGTTTCTCCGAGGTGTTGATCGAGACCGTCGGTGTCGGACAAGCCGAGATCGACGTCGCCTCGTCCGCCGACACGGTGATCGTCACCGTCAACCCCGGCTGGGGTGACTCGATCCAGGCTGCCAAAGCGGGCCTCCTGGAGATCGGTGATGTGTTCGTCGTCAACAAAGCCGATCGGCCCGATGTCGACGAGACGGTGACCGAGCTGCTTCGCATGCTCGATGTCGGGCCGGATCGTGCATGGCGCCCGCCGATCGTGACGACCGTTGCAACGGATGGAACGGGGCTCGACGAGCTCTGGTCTGCGATTCTCGATCATCGCCGGTACCTCACCGAGACGGGGGAGCTTGAGGGACGCCGAAGGGAGCGGGCCTCACGGGAGATCGAGGCGGCGGTCCGGACCGGGTTGCGCAGAAGAGCCTCGCTCGATCCGGGCGGTGTCGAACTCCTCGAGCGCGTCGCTACCCGAGAGATCGATCCGTGGTCGGCCGCCGGGACCATCATCGAGTCGATGTAGTCTCAGGCCCACGCGAGCTATGGAGGGATCGTCGTGGGTCTCGTCGAGTACACCGTCTCGGATGCGGTAGCCAGGATCACGCTGAACCGGCCGCCCGTCAACGCTCTGAATGCCGAGCTCATCACCGACATCGGCGCAGCCCTGGGGCAAGCCGCCGCACCGGACGTGCGGGCGGTTGTCATCACCGGCAGCCCTCACTTCGCCGCGGGCGCCGACATCACCGAGTTCCAGGCCGCGTTCGAAGGTGACGGCAAAGCTGATCTGGCGAGCGATCTCGGCTCCGTCGTCAAACAGCTCGAGGATCTCGAGAAACCGACGATCGCCGCTGTCAACGGCTTCGCCCTCGGCGGGGGCTTCGAGTTGGCGATGGGCGCGGACTTCCGATATCTCGCCGATGATGCACGCGTCGGCCAGCCTGAGATCCTGCTCGGGATCATCCCGGGGGCCGGCGGGACACAGCGTCTGCCGAGGCTCGTCGGGTATCAGCGAGCGCTCAAGATGTGTCTGACCGGCCGACAGGTCGGCGCGGAGGAGGCGCTCACGCTCGGTCTCGCCGACAAGGTTGTCGCATCGGACGAGCTGGGTGAAGCGGCAATGGCCGATGCGTTGAGGTTCGCCGCCGGACCGACGGCGGCGTACGCGGCGGTGAAGCGTGCCATTGCGGGTGGTCTCGGGGTGTCCCTGGAGCAGGGTCTCGAGATCGAGACGGCCGAGTTCGCAGGGGTCTTCGAAACCGGCGACGCCCGTCGTGGCGTCGCGGCCTTCCTGTCCAAGGGGGCGCCGGATTTCACGGGGCAGTGACCCGGTCCCGAGACACCGGGCTGCGGTGCCACAGGATCCGTCGACCCGATAGCCTCGAGTCGACATGATCACTCAGAAGATCCCCCGTTGGACCGGAGCCGTCGTGCTTGCCGTTCTCGGCATCGTCGTGCTCGTGCTGTTCGTGATCGCATGGCTCTCGGCGAATCAGATTCGATCCGATTGGCTCACACCGGTGATGGACGAACGCCCCTACGACATCGAGGTGATCCGTACGCCTCCGTCGCGACTGGTGATCGCAGGAACCGATGATCCTCCTCGTGGCGGCATCTGGGGCTTCGAGTCCGAGGCGACGTACACGCAGTTGACCGCTCTTCTGAACCGAACCGAGACCGACACCGAGTGGGCGGCCACGCCGTACATCGGGGAGATCGGTATCGGTGCGAAGGGGCGCGTGGACGTGGACGCATATCCTGCCGATCCCGAGGTCGCGTTCGGTCTCGGCTTTGAGGAAGTGCGAGCGCCGGGAGATCTGGGACCGCTGCCGGCCTGGCTGATCGACGGACGTCGCTCAACGTGGGTGATCATCGTCCACGGCAAAGGAATGGACAGACGGAGCCAGGCTCTCCGCATGATCCCGAGGCTCGTCGAGTCGGGCTTCCCGGTGTTGGTGGTCACCTACCGAAACGACGAGGGCGCCCCGGCAGATCCCTCGGGGCTGCGTTCGTGGGGCCTCACCGAGTGGCGGGACCTCGACGCAGCGGTGCGCCTCGCCGAGAGGGAAGGAGCTCGCGACTACTTCCTCATCGGCCACGATCTCGGCGCCGAAGTCGTCTCGACGTTCCTCCACGAATCGGACCGTGTCGGCAACGTGCTCGGCGTGGTGTTCGACTCGCCGGTGCTCGATATCGAAGGAGCCATGGACTACGACTCCGGACCGGTTGCCCAATTCGTCGGCGAACTCGGCCAGCAGCTCGCGAGGCTCCGATTCGGCATGGAATGGAGCGAACTCGACCAGGTCGCACGAGCGGATCAGTTCGACGTGCCGATCCTGGCGCTCCACGGAGCGCAGGATGAGGAGTCCCCGATCGAGATCACCGAGGCATTCGCTGCGGCCAGGCCCGACATCGTGAAGTTCCTCCGCTTCGAACAGGGCGGTCATGGGGACCTCTGGAACGTCGACAGCGCAAGGTATGAGCCGGCGGTGATGTCGTTCATTGACGAACTCGCCGACGTCGAAGGCTGATATTCCCGTCGCAGCGGCGCGGATTGGAGCAGACTTGGAACCCATGCTGTATCTCGACCACGCCGCCACGACCCCGCTGCGACCCGAGGTTCGCGAAGCGATGGAGCCGTATCTCGGCGTTCGGTTCGGGAACCCTTCGGGCATCCACGCGACGGCGCGGCGTGCGAAGAACAGCATCGAGGAAGCCCGTGAGCGAATCGCAGCTTCGATCGGCGCGACGAACCGACTCGAGATCGTTTTCACCGGTGGTGGCACCGAGGCAGACAACCTCGCGGTCATCGGCGCCGCGATCGGTGCACCGGGAGGGGTCGTCACCACAGCCGTTGAACACCCCGCCGTACTCGAGTCGGCGCGGTTCCTGGACCGGATGGGCCACGACGTGGCGATCGTCTCTGTCGACGGTGATGGGAGTGTGGCGCCGGATGAGATCGCGAACGCGGTCGACGAAGGCACCGCGATCGTGTCGGTGATGATGGCGAACAACGAAACGGGTGTCATCCAACCGGTGGCCGAGGTCGCCCGCCTCGTGAGATCTGCCGGAGATCGGGTGCTTGTCCACACCGATGCCGTCCAGGCGTTCGGATCTCTCGCGGTCGAGGCGTACCTCGGCGGGCCCGACCTCATCTCCGTATCGGCCCACAAGATCGGTGGACCGCAGGGCGTCGGCTTCCTGTACGTTCGCGACGGTGCCCGACTCGAGCCGGTGATCCACGGCGGCGGTCAGGAGCTCGGCAGACGCTCCGGCACTCACAACGTCGCCGCGATCGTTGGACTCGCCGCGGCCGTGGAATCCACGGTCGAGGGTCGCTCCGACTATCGAGACCAGGTTGGCGCAGCGCGAGACCGCTTCGAGCGTGACCTGCGATCCCGCGTCAACGTCATCGTCACCGCAGATACCGCAGACCGGATCGTCTCCCATTCGCATCTACGCTTCCCTGGGATCCCGGCTGAGACACTTCTCGTCCGACTCGACTTCGTCGGCGTCGCGGCTGCTGCGGGTGCCGCATGCCACAGCGGAGCCATCCAGGAGAGCCACGTGCTCGCGGCGATGGGCATCGACGGCACCGCTGCCTCCGAGTCGGTCCGGTTCAGCTTCGGGCGTGACGACGATGCTGAAACGGGAGCCGAAGCAGCCCGGGTCGTCTCCGGTGTTGTCGAGGATCTCGTATGAGGGCCCTCGTCGCCATGTCGGGTGGCGTTGACTCGTCGGTCGCTGCACTTCTCATGCTCGAATCCGGATACGACGTCGTCGGCGTGACCCTCAAACAGTGGGTCGGAGCCGGGGGAGCGATGCCGACGGCGGGGTGCTGCACGGTCTCCGACGCAGAAGACGCACGGCGAGTAGCGGCACAACTCGACATCCCCTACTACGTGCTCGACTACGTCGAGGAGTTCACCGCAGCGGTCGTGGAGCCTTTCGGCGCGGCCTATCTCGCGGGGCGGACGCCGAATCCGTGCATCGAGTGCAACAGGAAGGTCCGCTTCTCGGCGCTCCTCGAACGAACCACAGAACTCGACGCCGATGTCCTCGTCACCGGCCATCACGCCCGGATCGCCCATGACGATGACGGGTGGCATCTGCTGCGTGCCGTCGACGGCACCAAGGACCAGTCCTACGTCCTCCACATGCTCGGCCAGGAAGAGCTCTCGAGGATCCGCCTCCCGGTGGGGGAGATGACGAAGGTCGAAGTCCGAAAGCGCGCCGCCGCCATGGGGCTGAGGACGGCGTCGAAGCCCGACAGTCAGGACATCTGTTTCGTGGCTTCCGGCGACTATCGAGACTTCCTCGCCGAGCAACTGCCGGAGACGGCGCTCCCCGGACCGGTCGTCGACACTGCGGGAACGATCCTCGGAGAGCACCAGGGGATCACCGGGTTCACGATCGGCCAACGCCGCGGCCTCGGCATCGCCGTCGGCGAGGCCCGGTACGTCGTCGACGTTCAACCCGACGAGCGGCGCGTCGTCGTTGGAACGTACGACGAGATGCTTGCGGACGGCTGTGTCGTCGGCGACGTGTCGTTCATCGCAGGCTCACCGCCCGACAACCCGAACGTGTCGGTGAAGATCCGGTACCGGACCCCGGCGATCGCCGCAACGCTCCAACCCGTCGACGATCGCTGGGTGGTCCGATTCGAAGAGCGCCAACCGGCCCCTGCCCCCGGGCAGGCTGCCGTTTTCTATGACGGCGATCAGGTCCTCGGCGGAGGAACCATCGAGGAGGTGATCCGGACGTGAGGCTCACCGGCGTTGGGAGCCTTCCGCATGACGATGCCGACGAGGCAGCGGCTTTCGTGTCGGCGAGTACCGATCTTCCATACCTGCCACAGCTCCCGAACCTCGATCCATCTGAGGGGATGCTGCGCCAATGGGGAGACGGCCTCTGCGGCGCGGGGGGATCCGACGATGGAATCGGTCTGCTGTGGGGGGAGCCATCGCCGACGGATGCTGAACCATTCGGAGGGGCCGCCGCGATGCTCAAGGTCCTTGACGGACCGCAGATCAAGACCCAATTCACCGGTCCTGTCACGCTCTGGCTTGCGTTGCTGGCCGCCGGATGCCCGGTTGACGGCCTCTGGGGGTGCGTGGTAGACGGTCTCTCCGAGCGCTTCCTCACCCACGTCGACATGATCCGATCGGTACGGCCCGAAGTCGAGATCGTCGCGGTGATGGATGAGCCGGCGCTTGTGACCTTCGCGCCGGGACGCTCTCCCGGCCCGGTGCCGATCGAAGCGGCAGCGGACGCGATCTCTCAGGTTCTCGCGGGAGCACCCGTTCCCGTCGGGATCCACGTCTGTGGAGATACCGACTGGAGAATGGTCGCCGGCCTCGAACCGGCGTGGCTCTCGTGGGATCTGGCCGGACTCGGCGACGGGTTCCTTTCGGCGACCGACGCGATCGCCGAGATCGTGTCACAGGGGACAGGCATCATGTGGGGCATGGTGTCAACCGATCCATCCCCGATCGACGTCGACAGGGTTCGTTCCCGGTACGGTACGGCTGTGACCCGACTCGTCCTCGAAGGCGCCCCTGCCGGAGCGCTGATGGAACACGCCTTTGCTACCCCGGCCTGTGGTCTTGCCGGCACGACCGTGGGTGGCGCGGGTGTTGTGATGGATCGCCTGCGCGAGATCCTGGAGGTGGTCGATGGCTGATCCCGCAGTCAAGGCGGCAGAGCTGCGCGCCTTCCTGAGAGAACACAACTACCTCTATCACGTACTCGACGAACCCGAGATTTCCGACATCGAGTTCGACGACGTGTTCCGGGAGCTGCAGGCGCTCGAGACGGCCCACCCGGAGGTCGTCGTCTCCGACTCTCCGACGCAACAGGTCGGTGGCCCGATCTCGGAGGCGTTCGCTCCGGTCACCCACCGGGAGCGCATGTTCTCTCTCGATAACGTCGAGAGCCTCGAGGATCTCGAAGCGTGGAGGGCGCGTCTCATTCGGCTCCTCGACCGCGAACCCTCCGGCTACTCATGCGAGTTGAAGATCGACGGGCTGGCGATCTCCCTCACCTATGAGGCGGGCCATCTGGTCCGGGCGGCCACCCGTGGCGATGGGGTCACCGGCGAGGACATCACTGCGAACGTTCGGACGATCGACAATGTGCCATTCGTGCTGCGAGGCCAAGCCCCCGGCGTCATCGAGGTGCGCGGGGAGATCTACATGCCGGTCTCGGCATTCAACGAACTCAACGAACGGCAGGCGGCGGACGGCAAACCACCGTTCGTGAACCCACGGAACACGGCTGCAGGCTCGGTTCGACAGAAAGACCCGGCGGCGACCGCGGCACGGCGCCTCTCACTGTGGGCATATCAGATCGGATTCCTCGAAGGCGGTCCGACACTCGCCTCGCACACCGAACAGATGGCCTGGATCTCGGAGCTCGGACTGCCGGTCAATCCGGAGAACCGAGCCGTCCAGACGATCGAAGCGGTCGAGGCGTATGTGCGCAACGCCGAGGAGCAGCGGCACACGCACGACTACGACACCGACGGGATCGTCATCAAAGTCGACTCACTCGCAGACCAGCGCGACCTGGGATTCACGGCAAAGAGCCCTCGCTGGGCCGTCGCATACAAGCTGCCGCCGGAGGAGAAGACCACAACGCTCCTCGACATCAAGATCAATGTCGGCCGCACCGGCGCCGTCACGCCCTATGCGGTCCTCGACCCCGTCTTCGTTGGCGGAGTGACGGTCACGAACACGACACTTCACAATGAGAGCGATCTTCACCGCAGGAACGTTCGGCCGGGGGACACCGTCATCGTTCGGCGGGCCGGTGACGTGATCCCGGAGATCGTCGGCCCGGTGCTGTCGCTGCGTCCGGAAGGTCTTCCCCAGTGGCACATGCCCGAGAACTGTCCGTTCTGCGGCAATCCGATCGTGCTCCCGGAGGGCGAGGCCAAGGCCAAATGCACGGGCGGCTACGAATGTCCGAGCCGGCTGCGGGAGTATCTCGTTCACTTCGCCGGGAGAGGAGCGATGGACATCGAAGGCCTCGGCTACAAGACCGTTGACCTGCTCCTCGCCGAGGGTCTCGTCCGTGACCCGGCCGATGTGTTCACCCTCAAGCCCGATGATCTCCTCGGCCGGGAAGGCTGGGGCGAGATCTCCGTCACGAATCTGCTCACGGCGATCGACGAGGCGAAGGACCGCGAGCTTGGACGGCTT
>JAOZMA010000281.1 GCA_029934555.1 Acidimicrobiia bacterium
GTAGCCCCGATGGGATTTGAACCCACGCTACCGCCTTGAGAGGGCGGCGTCCTAGGCCTCTAGACGACGGGGCCGTATGCAGGCGACTCGGTGAGTCGCCGGCTCGGGGGGAAGGACTCGAACCCTCAATGACGGGACCAGAACCCGGTGTGTTACCGATTACACCACCCCCGAAGGGCGCCGTGAGGATACGACCGGAGGTGACCTAATGGCAACCTGTTGGATCGCAAGCCTTCCCGATGGGCCTATGCAGGTGGGGACGACCATCCGGGGTCATCGAATCGCTGGATCTCGAGCAGGTTCCCGTGGGGGTCCCTGAGGAAGGCGTGGTAGATCCCGAACCGGTCGTTCTGGGCGGGTCCCCGATCGATCGTGCCGCCTGCAGCGGCGACCCGTTCGCACCATCCGTCGACGTCTTGCGTCACCAAGGTAACGATGACGCCATCGGTTGGTGAGACCGTCTCTCTGACGCAGACACCGAGGAACGCCTCGTTGGTGACCCGGTAGATGTGACAGCTTCCCTGATCCGTGACGAGTTCGAGGCCGAGGACCTCCTCGTAGAAGGTCCGACTCCGCTCGAGATCGGACGACGGGAGGAACGTGATCTGAGCGTCGGCGCTCACGAGAGAGCGGAACGTGCCGCCCGAATGCGAGCAAGCGTCTCGTCGCGTCCGAGGATCTCGAGCGACTCGAACAGCGGTGGGCTGACCATCGATCCCGAGACGGCAACACGGATAGGTTGAAACCCCTTCCGCGCAGACAGGTCGCGTTCTTCGATCATCGCCCGCAGCGCTGCGTCGATCGTCTCGGTTGTCCATGGATCGAGGTCTTCGAGGGCGGCGATCGCCCCGTCGAGAGCGACAGGGCCTTCTTCGACCGCCATGACCTTCGACCACGACTTCTCGTCGTACTCGTCGATGTCCACGAAGAGGAACCGAGCCTGGGAGGCCACCTCGGGCAGGAGCTTCGCCCGCTCTTTCACCAGTGGGACGAGCATCGCGTACCTGGCACGATCTTCCTCGGACAGCGTTCTGCCCACCGACTCTTCCACGAGTGGAAGCGTGGCCGCGACGAACTCGGCTTCGTCCATCTCCCTGATGTAGACGCCGTTCATCCATTCGAGCTTCTTGGGATCGAACACAGCGGGGTTCTTCGACACGGTGGACAGATCGAAACGGTCGATCATCTCGTCGAGCGATGCGATCGTTTCGTCGTCCCCGATGTTCCAGCCGAGGAGCGCCAGGTAGTTGTTCAACGCTTCCGGCAGGTACCCCGTTTCGCGATATGCCGCCATCGCGGTGTCTCCGTGGCGCTTGGAGAGTTTCTTGCCGTCGGGCCCCATGAGCAGCGATAGGTGGGCGTAGGTGACGCGATCGGCGCCCATCGCTTCTGTGAGGAGGATATGCTTGGGCGTCGACGAGAGCAGGTCCTCTCCCCTGATCACGTGTGTGATGGCGTAGTCGACGTCGTCGACCGTCGATGCGAGGTGGTAGGTGGGCGTTCCGTCGGACCGCAGGATGACGAAGTCGTCGACCTGGGCGTGTTCGAACCGCATGTCACCTCGGACGATGTCGTCGAATTCGGTCGCTCCCGGTCGGGGAACCCTGAAGCGTACGACCGCCTTCTCGCCCGAGGCGAGCCGCTCGGATACTTCAGCATCGGACGGTTCGAGGCTCCCGTCATATGCGGGGGACGTGCCGGCCTCGCGGGCCTCTCGTTTGAAGGCATCGAGTTGCTCGGCCGTTGCGAATGAGTAGTAGGCGCGGCCCCGGTCCACGAGGTCTTTGGCGACTTCGCGATATCGGTCGTATCGATCCGACTGTCGGTAGGAGCCATGCGTTCCGCCGATCTCGAACCCTTCGTCCCATTCGAGACCCAGCCAGCGGAGGTGCTCGAGGATGTCTTCCTGGAACTCGTCGGTGCTGCGTGCCTTGTCCGTATCGTCCGAACGCAGGATGAACGCGCCGCCGTTGTTGCGGGCGAACAGATAGTTGTAGAGGGCGGTTCTCGCCGCTCCGACGTGCAGATAACCGGTCGGGGAAGGGGCGAATCGGACCCGCGGCGTCATCCCTGCACCACTGGATTCATCAGGATTCCGACACCCTCGATCTCTACTTCGACTTGATCGCCTGGGACGATGGGGCCGACGCCGGCTGGTGTGCCGGTAAGTATCACATCGCCTGGGAGCAGCGTCATGATCGACGAGATGAAGGACACCAGTTCGCCGACACCGAATATGAGGTCGGCGGTCGTGCCGGACTGACGTATCTCGCCGTTCACACGGGAGATGACGGCGAGACCTTCCTGGGGATCGAGATCGGTGTCGATGGCCGGACCGAGCGGGCAGAACGAGTCGAACCCCTTCGCACGGGTCCACTGGCCGTCGGCGCGCTGGAGGTCCCTGGCGGTCACGTCATTCGCGGCCGTGTAGCCCATGATGTGTAGGCCGACGTCCTCGATCTTCACGTTCCTCGTGACCTTCCCGATCACGACGGCGAGCTCGGCCTCGTGGTGCACTTCTTCGGCCTGCTGGGGAATCCGGATCGGCTGCATCGGCCCGATCACCGAGGTGGGCGGCTTCATGAACAGCACGGGTGACGTGGGAACGTCCCCGCCCATCTCCGCGGCGTGATCGGCGTAGTTCTTTCCGACGGCGACGACCTTGGTGGGGATCACCGGTGAGAGCAGGCGGGCGTGTTCCCAATCGACAACCGTCTCGGTCGGCTCCCACGCCACGAACGGCGTTCCACGGTAGATGCGGATGCCCTCCGGCTCTACCGCTCCGTAGGTGATGTCGTCGACGTCCGTGTCGACCCTGACGATCTTCATGCAGTGCCTCTCTAGATCTCGATGAGGGATTCGCCTGAGGCCACGCGCTCGCGCAGTTCGTCGGGAGTCGCGTCGTAGACATCTTTCGGGATTCCGGCGATCAGGTTCCGGATACGAAGGGGGTGGTGGGCGGACCCACCGATCGCGGCTGCCCGGACCGGGCCGAAGTCGCTCTCGGCGTCGTATCCGAGGATGATGATCGCTGCATCGATGTCTTCCTTGGTTGGTCCACGGCCGATAAGGGACGATCGCGCTGCGGCGACGGCTGCAACCGCTGCGTTGGCGTCGGCTCGATGCTCGTGGTCGGCGAGAACCAGCTCTCTCCCTGCGACCAGTTTCAGCGCATAGCCGGCGTCCGGCCCCGGCGTGCCGAAGGCGCCGCCCCACGGCATCCCGGTCCCGGTGAGTTCACCGGGACGACCCGGAAACCAGGGACGTCCCGGT
>JAOZMA010000282.1 GCA_029934555.1 Acidimicrobiia bacterium
TACAGGCCACCTATATCGACGGGGAGAAGGTCTTCGAAGCCGACGGACCCTACCTCCCCGCATAGGCTCAGCTGCACGGTTCTTCGTCTACCCTCACGGGCCATGGCGAGGAAAGACCCGGCGGAACACAAGTACTACGACCGATTCGACCTCCTGCTTGTCGTCTCTGTTGTTACCGTCGTTCTCTTGCTGCTTGTCGATCTCGACCAGGGGCAAGGACTCGGAGAGCTTCTGTCCGTCACGGTCACCATTCTCACTGCGGCGATGCTGATGCTTGCCGTCACGGCAAGCGGAGTCGGACATCGAGGGCGCCGCCTTGCATGGATCGCCGTTGCCCTGACCGTATCGGGATCCATCATCGGGGCGTTCTTGCCGTCCTCCATCGAGGCCCACGGCGGCCTCCTCTGGTTGGGCCTCGTCGTCGCCGCTCCCGTCGTGACGCTGAGGCGACTCATGCATCACCCGAAGGTCACGCTCGAAACCATGCTCGGGGGCGTGAGCGTGTACTTCCTCATGGCCATTGCGAGTACGTATCTCTTCCTGTTCATCGACATATCTGGGTTCGCTGCGGGTGGTTTCTTCGGCAGTTCACAACCGACGACCGTGTTCATGTACTTCAGTCTCGTGACTATCACGACAGTCGGATACGGAGATTTCGCGCCGGCGGAGGTGGTCGGGAGAGCCGCCGCCGGGTTGGAGGCCATCATGGGCCAGGTCTACCTCGTGGTCGTCGTCGCCTACATCGTGGCACTCTTCACCGCGAACCGGGCCGGTATGCGCGATCCGGCTCTGAGCGACGACGACTAGGTTTCGACCCATGGAACCAAAAGTCATCGCCCTTGTCCTCGCAGGCGGAGAAGGCAAACGCCTCTGGCCCCTCACCAGGGACCGCTCCAAGCCCGCCGTCCCGTTCGGTGGCATCTATCGGCTGGTCGACTTCGTCCTGTCGAACCTCGTCAACGCCGGATACCGAAAGATCGCAGTTCTCACGCAGTACAAGAGTCACAGCCTCGACCGGCACCTCGCACTCGGTTGGTCGATGAGCGAGATGCTCGGGAACTACGTCACTCCCGTCCCCGCACAGATGCGTCGCGGGCCGTACTGGTTCTCCGGATCGGCCGACGCCATCTTCCAGAACTTCAACATCCTCACCGACGAGCAACCCGACCACGTGATCATCTTTGGCGCCGACCACATCTACCGGATGGACCCGAGCCAGATGGTGACCCAGCACGTCGAATCCGGCGCGGGGGTGACCGTTGCCGGGATCAGGGTCCCGATCGAAGAAGCCTCGGACTTCGGTGTGATCGAAGCCGACGAGCACGGCAACATCATCTCGTTCCGGGAGAAGCCGGAGCATCCGAAGCCGGTCCCCGGGGACCCGTCCTCTGCGTTCGTCTCCATGGGCAACTACGTCTTCGAGACGAAGGCCCTGAAGGACGTTGTCGCCGCCGATGCTGAGGATGAGGACTCAAATCACGACATGGGTGGGAACATCATTCCCGCTCTCGTGGCCCAGGGAGAGGCACGGGTCTACGACTTCGCCAACAACGTCGTCCCCGGTCAGAACGACCGGGAGCGCGGGTACTGGAGAGACGTCGGAACGCTCGACGCGTACTACCAGGCGAACATGGACACGATCGCCGTTGATCCGATCTTCTCCTACTACAACCGTCGCTGGCCCATCCTGACCCATCGACCCCCGTTCCCGCCGGCCAAGTTCGTGTTCGATCTGGACGATCGCAGGGGAGCGGCCTACGAGTCGATCGTCGGAGCAGGTGTCGTGGTCTCGGGTGGCGTGGCGAATCGGTCGATCCTGTCATCGAACGTCCGGATCCACTCCTATGCATCTGTTGAGGACTCTCTGCTACTCCAGGGTGTCGACATCGGTCGCGATGCCGTGATCCGCAGAGCGATCATCGACAAGAACGTTGTGGTGCCGGATGGAGTCCAGATCGGTGTTGACGAACAGGCCGATCGCGAACGCTTCACGGTCACCGACTCGGGATTGGTCGTCATCGGAAAGGGTGACAAGGTCGAACCGGCCTAGAACCCAAGATTTGCCGTCATGCGATACCCAGGCAACGGTATCTCCCGCGGACTCACCGCCGGCCACCGCCGGCCCCTCGAACGGAGTCACTGAACGACCGTCTTGATGATCGGGGGCGCCTTCCATCACGACGATCGGTTGCAACAGAGCGACCGCCGACGCGGTCGGGGCCGTGGAAGAGTCGACTCCACCAAGTCGGCTGGCGGCTATCCCCGGCGTGATGTCCCCGATTTCGAGCAGCACACCGCTGATAGTGTCCCGCTGATGGGGAATTCGCTCACCAACATAGGATCCCGCCCTGCGGCGTACGGCGCGGCCGAGTGGGGGCTGGCCATCACGCTCGCAGCCATCTGGGGATCAGCGTTCCTATGGATCGCTCTCGGCGTCGACTCGATGTCTCCGGGCGTCGTCGCATTCGGGCGGGTGGCGCTGGGTGCCGCAGCACTGGCGACGTTCTCGAAAGCACGAAGGACGATCGATCGGGAAGATTGGCCGCGAATCGTTGCCGTGGCCGTGCTCGGCAACGCGGGCCCTGCGCTGCTCTTCGCTCAGGCAGAGACCGGACTCGATTCGGCGGTCGCGGGCATGATCACGAGCGGCACACCGATCTTGACGCTGATCATCGCAAGCCTGCTCCTCCGGAAACTCCCCGGCCGCGCGCAGGCGCTCGGCATCGGTATCGGATTCCTCGGCATCCTGCTCATGGCGTTCCCGTCGCTCGTCGGGACCCATGCGAATCCACTCGGCGTCGCCCTCGTGTTCATCGGCACCATCGGATACGCGTCGAACGCGAACATCATCGTGCCGCTCCAACAGAAGTACGGGGGCCCTGCGGTCATCCTGTGGGCGCTCCTCGTCTCGAGCGTGCTGCTTGCCCCGCTTGCCGTCATGGGGATCGACGAATCCGAGTTCACACCGATGGCGGTGATCGCCGTCTTGATCCTCGGCGTTGTCGGGACGGGCGTTGCGAGGGCGCTCTCGGCGACACTGGCAGGACGGGTCGGGGCTCCTCGCATGTCGACGACGACGTACCTGATCCCTGTCGTCGCAATCGTCCTCGGTGTCGCCTTTCGTGACGAGACCGTGGCCCCACTAGCGATCCTGGGCGTCGGCGTTGTCTTGATCGGTGCCTACTGGTCGTCGCGGGCCGTTCCGACACACTGACCGGGCCCAGACCTTCGGCATCTCCACAGCGACGGGCGGGCCGTGATGCCGATCGG
>JAOZMA010000283.1 GCA_029934555.1 Acidimicrobiia bacterium
GAGTTCCTACTCCCCGGCGTCTTCTTCGTCGGCAGCTGCCTCGGCGTCGTCGCCCACAGCGGTGTCGTCATCCGCGTCGGCGGACGGGCTGTCGCCATCCGTGTCTGCTGACGCCTCGGCATCCTCAGAGTCCTCGGGGGCTTCCGAGGCATCGGGGTCCTCCGGTGCCGCGGAGTCGACCGGCTCTGATTGCGCCGTGTCGCCGGATTCGGCCGTTTCGGTCACGGCGGGCTGTGGATACTGCGCAGCGGCGTCGGAGACGGCCTGTTTCGACTGGCGCTTCCCCATGACGATCGCTGCGATGATCGCTGCGACGCCGACGATGAGCACGATCCCGAGAACGATCCAGAGCCACCAGAGGCTGCTGCTCCCGAACTCGGACTTCGCGTAGATGTCCTTGTCGCCACCGAGGATGGGCAGGTCCCATCGGAGGCGGCCGTCCGCCATTACCTCGTCGGCGTTGTGCTCGACGACCGTACCGGGCATGCCGAGGATGAAGTTGGCAGCGAACACGTCGCCGGTGAGAGCGGACGGATCGAGGCCGATGTCTCCCAGGTCCTCCTCGGATGCGGAGACGTTGGCCGTCAGCTCAGCCATCTCCTCATCCATCGTGAAGGAGAAGTCCTGGAAGAGCTGATCCTCGGAGCCGGTCACGCCTGCCAGCTCGCCCATCGCCTCGTTGACGTCGGTGAACTCCTTCGTGACCCCCGTGTACGTCATGTCACCTTCGGTCCGCATCGTGGCGGTGCCTTCGTCAGCCGGGAAGTCCAACTCGCCGAACAGGTCGTCGACGCTACCGCCGCTGGACTCGATGACGCCGAGGAACTCGTCGTCGAGACCGAACTCGAACGCTGCAGTGCCTGTGCGATCTTCGTTGATATCGACGAGGACGTTCATCTCGGCACGACACGCGACGGTCAAGAGAGCGATTGCGGCGATGAGGAGAAGGAGTTTCTTCATGTGATGCTCCAGAGGGATGGTGGTTGACATGGGCGATGGTAGACGGGCAATGCTCTGACGGATGCATATCCTGGACGCCATGGTTCCCGAAGCACAACGATTGCACTCGGCACTCGTATCGGCGTTCCCCGAATACGTGACGACGGTCTTCGTCGAGCGCGGCTATCCACTTGACAAGACAACCGCGTTGGCGATCGAGGAGGCGACTGCGTTTCTCGATGTCGAACTCGCCGTCGTGCTCGAGCAGGCGTACCGGGAACAGCGTCGCAGTCCCCTCGAACTCTTCCGCGCAGCCCTCGGGATGCTGGCGTCGATGCTGGCCGACTCCGGCGTGTCTCCCACACCTACGAGATCCTCGACGGTGGAAGGCGACCTCTATGGTCTCGCACCTGGTTCGTCGAGCGCTCTCGGGCCGGCGGCACATGAAGCACACCTCGCGTGGGGAGCAGCGAAGGCATCCGCCTTCGTGCCTGCGCCCTCGATGACATCGAACGATCCGGCCGTGCTCCTCATGGCGGCCGATCAGGGAGATCGGGTTGTGCTCGGCCCACTCCTGGGATCGCCGGGGGTGGAGTGCCTGGTTGCCCGCAACCCCGCAGCGGTTGTAGCAGCCATAGAGCAGCGGCCGGTCCTGGTCGCCTTCATCGACCTCGCTCACCGATCGGCTCGACCGGTGGTGACCCGACTGCTGGGAGCGGACATTCCGACGATCGTGTACGGCGATGGAATCGATGATCTCGTGGAGACGGGCCTGCTTGCTCAGGGTGTGAGGGCGGTCGTTCACCGCGACGACTTCGTCGCCGATCCCGCACGATTCCTGCCTCGTATCGCGTAGATTCCCTTTCGGAGTCCGATTCGAGCCGGAATCGGTGACTTTCGACCCTAATGGCGTCCCGCAAGCGATTTCGCGACGTACGAAACTGCTCGACAGCAAGCGACGGTGCCGGACGAGTGCGGCGGGGATCGTCATCGCACCAAGGAGGCGTTCATGATCAATTCGCACGACGTCCTATGGGGGCAGACACTCCTCTACACGGCGTATGTCCTGGTGATCATTTCGATCATCGTCTGGTTCGCGTACTCCATCACGAAGGAGGGGAAGACCAGCAAGATCTCGAAGACGTTCTTCTGGAGCTTCGTTGCCGTTCTCGTGATTGTGGGATTCTCGCTGCACCTTGTCACGTACAACACGATCCCGTGGGTGAAGCAGGATCTCCATAGAGGAGACACGGTCGCTGATCAGCATTTCGCCATCGTGGTTGAGGACCACGAGTTCATCCTCCCTGCGGAGGACATGGTCATCAACTGCGACGAAGTGATCTTGTTCGACGTCACATCGAACGATCTGACCTACGGATTCGGTCTGTTCCGTGACAACAACTCCATGGTTATGCAGATGCAGGTCGTGCCTGGGCACACCAACGACATCCTGTGGGAGTTCACCGAGAACGACACGTACTCCATCAGATCCACGGAGTACTCCGGCCCTGCGGGCTACCAGATGATCGTCGAGAACGCCGTCACCGTCGTTGGCTGCTCGTAGGAGGCGCATGATGACTACCAATACTGCACCCACTCCGAGTTCGAAGACCGGTTTCTTCACAACCCTGATCGATGGAAACGAAGGCGGCCTGAAGGCCGACGGGCTCACCCCGGCACAGAAGCTCTCGCTCCGTTTCGTCGTGGTGGGGTTGATCTACTTCGGCTTCGCAGCGATCGAGGGCATGATCATGCGGATCTACCAGATCGAGATCATCTCGTTCATAGGGATCCACCAGTACTTCGGGATCTTGACGGCTCACCCGCTCGTCGGAATCTTCGGATCTTCGTACATGATCGTGTTCGGCGCATTCCTGTTCGTCGTCCCGTTCATGATGAAGAAGCCCCTGTGGAGTCTCAAGGTCGGCCAGACCTCGTTCCTCCTGATCGCGATCGGAACATTCACGTTCTGGGCGGCAGGGTTCATCTCGCACTACTCGGCGTTGTACACGCTGTACTGGCCGCTCCCTGCTGACTTCGAGCAGTTCAGCGCTCTCGGAGGGGTGTTCTTCATCGCCGGCATCGCTCTTGTGATGGTGGGCTCGCTGCTGTTCGTGCTGAACGTCTTCAAGTCGATCATGTACACGCCCGAAGGGTGGGAGCAGCAGCCGGGAGGCGCGCTGTTGTCGTCGGCTCTCGGGTTCACGGGACTTGCCAACCTGTTCCGCAAGGACAAGAAGGAGCACCTCGTCCCCCTCCCCGTCGCGGCGATCGCTCGTGGTTCGGTGGATGTGGCGCTCAACGCACTCATCATCACGTTCTCGGGTGTGC
>JAOZMA010000284.1 GCA_029934555.1 Acidimicrobiia bacterium
ATGGGATCGACGGGTCATGCCCGATGTGCGAATGTACGATATTCGTACTATCAGATTATGTGAGAGGCGAGTAGCATGCGAAACATGAGTCAGAGCAACCGAGCGTCCTCCACCACCACCCTCCGGGAGCGGGGCCAGATCACGATCCCATCCGAGGTTCGGGACGCCGCCCACGTCGAAGCCGGTGCGGTCCTCGAGTGCCACGTCGAAGACGGCAGGATCGTCATGACGCCGAAGATCCTCGTCGATGCCGATCAGGCCTGGTTCTGGACCGAGCGCTGGCAGGCGATGGAACGGGATGCCGACGCCGACTTCGCCGCCGGACGCTCAGCGTCGTTCGCCACCGTCGAGGCGCTTCTCGACGATCTCGAGCCGTAAACACCGTCGGCGATGCGCTACCAACGATCGGACTCATTCAGGGCCGACTACAAGAAGCTGTCTGAAGCAGAGAGACAGCTCTTCCGAGACTCGATCATCGTCTTCAACGACGCTGCCGACCGGATCGCATCGGGTGATTCGGGTTCGTGGCCGGCGAAACTCCGCGTGCGCACCGTCCGCGGTGCCGAGGGTGTCTTCGAGATGACCTGGAGCTTCTCGGGGCCGGACGGACGGGCGACCTGGGAGTGGGTCACCATCACGGATCGATCGACCGGGCGGCGTCACCGTGCAGTGCGCTGGCGACGTGTGGGAAACCACGCCGTGTTCAAGAAGCCATGACGCCCCCAATCGGGATCCGGAGGCGGCCTCATCCGACGGCCATCAGCCTCTGGCGACCGCCGGGATCTCCGAGAGACGCTCTACCCGGTACGTCGGCGTCACCGATGCCTCCGCCGACGACGGTGCATACCAACACGTGTCGATGCCGTAGTTGATGCCGCCACGGATGTCGGAGCCCAGGTTGTCTCCGATCATCAGAGTCATCGCTTTGTCGGGATGGTCGAGCCGATCGAAGGCGATGTCGAAGAAACCGGTGTGCGGCTTGGCGACACCGATCTCACCGGAGACGACGATGGCATCGAAGTAGCCCTCGAGGTCGAGCCGGGCCACCTTGTCGCTGACAACCTCTCCGATGCCGTTCGACACGAGGGCAAGGGTCACCTCCGATGACAACTCCTCGAGGAGTTCCCTGGCACCGGGGTAGAGATCGCCGTGGGCACCGAGGCCGGTGATGTAGTCGTCGGCTATTGCTCGTGCATCGGCGTCGATGCCGGTCTGCTCGAAGAGGTCTTCGAAACGCACCACCCGAACGTCGTTCGCCGTGAGTTCCCCGGCTTCGACCCGGACCCACAACGCCTTGTTGATGGAGGCGAACAGGTCGTGATACCCGTTCTCAATGTCGACACCGGCGGTAGCGAGAGCAGACGAGAACGCTACGGCTTCGGACGTATCGAAGTCGAAGAGTGTGTGATCGAGGTCGAAGAGGAGAGTGGTGTATCGCATGTGATTGGGTGGGGTAGCGGCGGAGTGTACGGCGCAACCGCCGATCGGGAGTCTTCCATCGCGCTCCGCCGTGACATACGCTGCTCACATGGACGACATCAGCGAAGAGGCCCGCTAGAAGATGATCCTTGAGATCAGCCGCAAGACGGATGCGTTCCGACAGGAGCACCTCTCGGGCAAGCCGGACCGGGACCCGTTTCACGCTGTCCTTCCGCTGAAGAACCGCAGAGTTCGTGAGATGGGCCGGACGGTCATCTTGTGAACGTTCGCCGGCAGCTGAGGTAGGAGAAGCATCCGACTCCGAGTAGTATGGAGGTATGAAGGTGAGTGTGAGTCTTCCAGACGAGGACGTCGGATTCCTCGATACCTATGCGACGGCCCACGGGTATGCATCCCGTTCGGCAGTCGTGCATGCAGCCATTCGGATGCTGCGCTCCGCGAAGCTCGGCGACGCATACGAGATGGCATGGGCCGAATGGTTCGACGATGAAGACGCCAACCTCTGGGACGGAACCGTTGGTGACGGATTGGCGGGCGGCTGATGTTGCGCGGTGAGATCAGGCTCGTCGATCTCGATCCTGCCTTGCCCGGCGAGGCGGCGAAGACCCGTCCGGCGGTGATTGTCTCCAACGATGGGGCGAATGCGAGAGCAACCCGACTCGGCAGAGGCGTCGTCACCGTGGCCCCGGTCACGTCGAACGTGGAGAGCGTCTTCCCGTTTCAGGTGCTGCTCCCGGCTGTCGAGACGGGTCTCGACCGGGAGTCGAAGGCTCAGGCCGAGCAGGTCCGATCGCTCTCGGTCGATCGAGTCGGCGGCCAGATCGGAGTCGTGCCACCTGCATTGATGCTCGACGTTGACGAGGCCATACGCCTTCACCTCGCGTTGTAGAGCAGTCGCACGGGGCACCCGGAGCGACCGTCGCTCTTGTCGACGTTCTGCCGGTGATCACGACGCGGTCGGTTCGTGGTGCACCCGTCCTTGACACACGACGGGCGATGTGGCCAAATGGCGCAACGACGAACACGGAGTGAACATGGCGAAGAAGCTGGCTGCGGAGTTCCTCGGTACAGCGATGCTGCTGTTCGTCGTGGTGGGGACGGGTCTCATGATCGCCCCGATCTCGGATGACTACCTGTCCGAGGAGGTCAATTCCGTCGGTGCCGCCCTTCAGCTCTTCATCGAAGGCGCATCGGTGGCGGTGGCCCTCGTCGTGATCATCATCATGTTCGCGACGATTTCGGGTTCTCACTTCAACCCGGTGGTGACCATGGTGAACATGATCGATCGATCGATGGATGCTGCGACCGGCTCCGCCTACATCGTGGCCCAGTTCCTCGGTGCAGCGTTCGGCGTGATCGTTGCGAACGTGACGTTCGCTCTCGACCCCGTCACGATCTCTCAGACCGACCGCATCGGGCCGGCGATCCGGCTCTCTGAGGCGGTGGCGACCTTCCTGCTCATCCTGACGATCCTCGCTCTCGTCCGAACGAATCGGGCTTCGGCCGTACCGTGGGCCGTGGGCGGCATCGTGCTGGCCATCGTGCTCGCCACGCCGTCGACCGGCTTCGCGAACCCTGCTCTCACTCTGGCCCGAACCCTCACCGACTCGTACACAGGGATCGCTCCATCGTCGGTTCTGCCGTTTATCGGAGCCGAGGTGATCGGTGGCCTGGCCGCTCTTCTGCTCGCCGCCTGGCTGTTCCCCAAGACCGAAGACGAGTAGAGCGATCGCGACGACGTTGCCGAAGGGGCCATCTCAAACGGACAAGAGATCGCCGAGCGTCAAAGATCATGCCCGGATCGTCGATCGAGGGTCTGGAATCGG
>JAOZMA010000285.1 GCA_029934555.1 Acidimicrobiia bacterium
AGCCGGTCTCCTCTTCTGGAACTTCGATGACGGAGATCACATTGCCGCCGAACTCGCGGTGGACATCGATCAGGTCGGAGAGCGGCGGACGGTCTCCCCTCAGCAGCTCATCGGCGAGGAGGACGGCGAACGGTTCATCGGCGATCAGGTTCCTTGCACACCACACGGCGTGACCGAGGCCCAATGCGTCCATCTGCCGGACATAGGAGATCCGACCGGGGACGGACCCGACGACGGTTGCGAGTTCCAGGAGATCGTCTTCCCCGCGTTCCTTCAGCGCACGTTCGAGTTCGGCGTTCCGGTCAAAGTGGTTCTCGACAGCGGCTTTGCCATGTGCAGTTACGAACACGAAGTTCTCGATCCCGGCGTCGCGAGCCTCCTCGACGGCGTATTGGATGAGCGGCTTGTCCACGACCGGCAGCATCTCTTTGGGGACGGCCTTCGTCGCGGGAAGGAACCTCGTTCCGAGCCCACCGACCGGAAAGACTGCGGTTCGTACACTCATCAGTCGGTCACCGATCGTTCGATTCGCTCGGCGTGGCCCTTCGCTTTCACGTTGTACCAGACGGCCGTGACGACCCCGCCCGAATCGATGGCGATCGTGGATCTGATGAGTCCCTCGTACTCGCGCCCGTAGTTCTTCTTCGTCCCCCATGCTCCGAAGGCTTCGGCGATCTTGTGGTCTGGATCCGAGATCAGTGAGAAGGGGAGTTCGTACTCGTCATGGAATCGAGCGAGCTTCTCCGGTTCGTCGGGGCTGACGCCGACGATGGCATATCCGGCAGCGGCGAAGGCCTGATAGCGGTCCCTGAAGTCGCAGGCCTCTGTCGTGCAGCCCGGTGTGAACGCCTTCGGGTAGAAGTACATCAGCAGATCTTGACCGGCGAAGTCCACGTTGGAGACCTCAACGTCGTTCTGATCAACGCCGTAGAACTCCGGCGCCGTTTGCCCTGGTTCGAGTCGCACTGCTTCCCCCAAAATTGCTCGGTACCCAGGCTACTCGGTGGCGCTGCGCAGCCGGAGTTGACCGCATGCAGCGTCGATCTCCTGGCCCCTGGTCTCGCGCAATGTGGCGTTGGCACCGTTTGAGATGAGTGTCTCGAGGAAACTGTGGATGCGGTCGCCGTCGGAGGGCCGGTCGGCGCTGAGCGGAGTCGGGTTCAAGGCGATCACGTTCACGTGCGCCCGGAGACGTCTGGCGATCACGGCGAGTTTTCGGGCTTGATCGTCGCTGTCGTTGGCTCCGGCGATGAGTGTCCACTCGATAGAGAGGCGCCTTCCCTTTGAATCGAAATAGCCCTTGGCCGCCTCGATCACGGTTTCGAGGGGGTACCGATCATTCAGAGGAACGAGGCGGGATCGGGTCTCGTCGTCGGCACCATGGAGGCTCACAGCGAGATAGACGGGCCATGGTTCGTCGGCGAGACGCTGGATCCCCGGAACGACGCCGACCGTTGAAACGGTGACCGATCTGGCCGACAAACCCGACACGTCGATCAGTCTTCGGAGCGATTCGCGGACGCGATCGTAGTTGGCGAGGGGTTCGCCCATGCCCATGTAGACGACGTTCGTGACGTGGTCCGGCGATCCTGCAATGGGGAATCGACGGAGGAAGGCATTGGCGTATGCGACCTGGGCGACGATCTCGCCGGCTTCGAGATGTCGGTCGAAACCGAACTGTCCGGTAGCGCAGAACGTGCAACCCATCGCGCATCCGACTTGTGACGAGATGCAGATCGTCGTTCGCTTCCGATAGCCCATGAGCACGGCTTCGATAGCTGCCCCGTCCGGGGAGCGGAACAGCCACTTCCTCGTGCGACCGTTGTCGGCGCTCTGGTCAACTTCGACCTCGAAGGGCCACAGAGCGTCGCCGATGGTTTCCCTGAGAGATGAGGGGAGATTCGTCATCTCGTCGGCGGTCAGCACAGGGGATCGGTACAACCACTCTCGAAGCTGGTCCGCGCGAAAGGACGGTTCGTCCGGGAACAGCGTCCCGAGATCTTCGGGAGGGATCAGATAGGGGGAGGTGCCGCTCACGACAGGCTGTCGGCTTGCTCCATCCAAGACACGGCCGTCGATTCCGAGACTCCCGCCGCTTCGGATACGGCAGAGACCCCGGCGTCGACGAGCTCAGCGAACGTCGTGATGTCGGCTTCGACGAGACGCTCGGCATAGACCGGACCGATGCCCTTCACCGCCGTCAAGTCGTCGCCCGACATGACGGACGTGTCAGCGCTGCGGAACCGCGGTGGCGGTCCATCGGGAATCTGTGGTGCCGGGAGCAGCCTGTCGCGGAGAGCCCACACAGCTGCGCCGAGACCGATGACGACGCCTCCGATACGGAGGACTTGTTTGATCGGCTTGTTCATGACGCCCATGCTACAGACTTCTACAAGGACCCGGCTGAACGATCCGAGGCGTCCTAGGACCCGCAGCTGCCGTACGAGGGGAGGCGGCTCCACGGGATCCACCAGCTGGATCCACGGCTCTCGTAGTAGTCGGCCAGCCACGCGCCCGCTGCGATGTTGGCTGCGCCGTGGAAGGGGCTTGCGACGAGGCCGTTCGAATCGACGAACCCGGCACCCGCGGCCCGGCTCGGCCAGTACTTCTTGAGATGCTGCATCAGACCGGATGCACCGTATGAGGAGTTGTAGGCGGTGGGGTCGCCGCGCGATTCACGCAGGATGATTCCGAGCACGCAGTCGACCTGATCGGCTCGCCAGTACTTCGCAACCGTTGATCGCCAGTTCTCCACGTTGCGGATTCCACCGGCGTCGGCCGGCCAGGCTGACGAGTATCCGCTTGACGTTGCAGCGGGCTTCGTCGTGGTCGTTGTCGACGGTGCCTTGGTGGTGGTCGTTGCCGAGGACGACGACGGCTTGGTCGTGGTCGTGGACGCTTTGGCGGTGGTGGTGGTCGTGGATTTCGGGGCGTCGTACGTGACGACGATACGAACCGTTGTCTCGTTGCCGGCAGCGTCGCGTGCTGTGAACGAAGCACCGTTATCCCCTGGTGCGAGGATGAGGTTGATGGCCCATTCGCCGTTGTCGTTATCGGCTTCGAACGGCCCGGAGAAGACCTCGGCGTCGTGTTCGGTTACACCGGTGAACTCGACGACCCGGCTCGTCACGGTTGCGCCGTTCTTGGGCGACAGTACCTGGATCGCGGGCGGCGTCGTGTCGGCTTTCGGAGCTTTCGTCGTTGTGGCCTGTTCGGTAGACGTAGTTGCCGCAGCGACTGTCGACTCGGTCTCGTCGGCCACGGA
>JAOZMA010000286.1 GCA_029934555.1 Acidimicrobiia bacterium
TCAGCTCCTTCGTCGCTGCCACCCTCCCCTGATGGGAGGGAAGAAGACGCCACGCGTCTCACGAATCCAACCCAGTCCTCGGACTCACGTGCCCGCCTATCCGCTGATCCTCTCAGTACTCAATACTCAATACGGCGCCGCAGGCGCCCTACGGAATCATGATCACTCTCGTGCCAACGTCGGCCCATCCGAAGGTCCACTCGGCATCGTCGAAGTCCTGACGAACGCATCCTCCGGATCGGAGCGTCCCGAGCTGCTCCTTCGTTTGGAATGGCGACTTGTCTTCGTGGATCGGGATCGAGTGGAATCCGTATGGCCACTCCTCCCTGGCGAATCGGACCATGTACTCCATCGTGACGTTGTCGTGCGGCGCCCATGCGTATCGGGACTTCGAGTAGACGTTGTAGCGATCCGGCGCCGGCACCCCCCGCCGACCGGACACCTGGTGGGTCTTGGCCAATTCACCCGTGGCCTCAACGAACCAGACACGGGCTTCCCTGTTCGCGTAGATGACCCGTCGCCCAGATCCGACAGCCGGATACGGCAGATCCGGTTTGTCGGGAGTGACGGTCCCGGTCATCGCTACGAACTCGGGCGACTCGGTGAAAGCCACAACAAGACTTCCCCTCGTCAGCTCACCGGATCGCAGCATCTGGACAAAGGGTTCGACTCCGCCCGGCCCGGGCTCTCGACCGAGTACGGACTGGTACAGGATCGTGACCAAAGCTTCGTCGGTGGGATCCCCGTATCGGTCAACGAACTCGCTGCTCGTCGTGAACGCTTCCGCGATGGAGCTCAGCGGGAGTCCGTTCCAGTAGCGGCGCGCCCAGTACTCGATGTCGAGAGCATCGGCCTGTCGACCGAGAAGCCCGCAGTAGATCCGCACGATCGAGTCGGAGATCTCCCGATCGTGACGCGCTGGAGCCAGACCCGCGAGGACGCCCGTGGGTGTGCTTGTGGCTGCGGCAGCGATCGCCAACTCGACGCCGCGCGTCCCTGCGGAAGCCCAGAGACCCGTCTCGTCGGGATACCGGGCGACGACCATGGGGTATCTCTCAGCGTCCGGGTCCCCGACGACGATCGCCGCATCCACCGCATGCGTCAAGCCCGGAACAAGAGCACCATGCGTGACTTCTGAGTACGTCGGGAAGGAACGACACACATCAACAGTTCCAAGCGATGCTGCGTCAGCCGTGGCAGTGTTGGTGAACAGGACGGAACCGAGCATCGCCATCGCAACGAAGCCAAGAATCGGGATGCGGGATGCGAATCGAACACCCATAGATTCCTGCACGGTAACGCCCAAATAGGAGAATCTGGCGCAATCCCGGATTGCCAGAGTTATCGGTGAAGACTCGGCCTGATCTACTCGGCTACTGGGCTACTGATCTACTTCTCACAATCGGCCCTAGCCAAGTTGGCTGTTCGAGACCACCATTGGGGCAGGCAATGTGGAGGAGCGCCGTGGAGAAAGACATCACGATCAAAGTCCACATCGACGAGGACGAGGCCACCACAACGGTGAGAACCGTGCTCGACCTGATGGGAGACCACTTCGAAGCGAAGGGACGAGCCAGACGGAATCCGGTCGACGATTCCATGCCGGTCGTCGGTGAGGAACTCGCCCTGGCCAGAGCCCTCAACGGGCTTCAGATGAAGGTCATGGAGGCCGCACAGGACAAGATCGCTCGATACTTGAGTCTGTAGGAGATTCCTACCGCCAGAGAGGCATGACCGGAAGATCGGCCAGGCTCCTGAGGAACGTGAGCGTCGCCTCAGTGACCCGTCCGATCTCGACCACGATCACGCCGTAGTCGGGCGGCGTTTCTGGTGCTTCCCCCGCGCGAATCTTGGTGTATGTATCGCCCGTCTGGAAGTAGAGAACGTTCCTGCTTCCGGACCGACCCGGGCCCTGATAGGCGTCGCGACCGACCCGGCCGGCGGCATCGGTCTCTCCGAATACGGTCGTTTGCATACGCTCTCCCATTTCATAGAGATCGTTGCCCATGTCTTCGGGCAGATCCGACCGTTCACCGACCACGACAAGTGAGAATGGGGACGGCTCGGGTTGCGGGATCTCGATGATCGCTCCAGTATCCGGCTCGACGTACGACTCTCTCATGGCCATGGGCATCGAAGTGTGCTCGACGATCGTGAAGCGGAGTTCGAGTTGATCGATCACTGCCTGGCTGAGGCCATCGCCAATGATCATCACCCGGCTCGAACCGAGCTGCTCGAACATGTCGCTCGTCACGTCGGACAGGAAGCTCGGATCGGACAGTAGAAGCGGTCCGGAGAGATTGAAGGTCGAGAAACCTCCTGCCCTGAGTGCTTCGTAGTCGGTTGTTGCCATCACGTTCACGACGCCGGATCCGCTGTGATAGGAGTAGGCGGCGATCTGCGCAGCGGCCACGATCGGGTCACCATCGCTGGGACCGACTCGACTGAACCTGATTCGCTCCGCGGCTTTGAGTGACTTGTAGGGATCGACGGGGAAGCCGTTCGGCATCCGCAGTTCGAAGTGCACATGCGGCGGAGTCCACTCCGCGTTCCCGGAGTCACCGATCCATCCGATGATCTGTCCGGCTTCAACACGGGCACCGACCGTGATGCCGGGGAGAAGGCATTCGTAGTCCTTGTCGTCATACCCGGGAGTGTCATTGTTGAGGTGGACGTAGCGTGTGTACCACCCGTCGCGGGCCTTCACCTCAACGATGCACCACAGGCGATCATCTCGGACCTTCCGGATCGTTCCTGAGTGCGCTGCGACGACCGGAACACCCTTCCATCCGTATGTCATGATGTCGATTCCGTGGTGCTCTCGCTCACAGTCGTCGCGGCAGGCACCGAATCCGGGGTTGTAGTAGTTGATCCCAACAACGGGGAAGACGAGATCGCGCGTGACGTCGATCCGCTGGACTTGATTCTTCGGGACGCGGGGCTCGTCCGTCAGCTCGTCACCGTCCCCCTCGGGGTCGTCGACCGGGTCGTCTTCCCCCAGGGAGCCCTCTTCGTCTAAAGGCGGTTCTGTTGGCGTTCCTTCGGGCGGCGTTCCTTCGGGTGACAGGTCAGCGACAGGCGGCGACTCATCACCAGACGTAGCCACAGTCATGGTTGTGGTCGTAGTCGTCGTGGTCGTGGTCGTGGTGGCAATGGTCGTGGTGGTGGTGACAGCCGTTGTTGTCGTCGTGGAACCATCCGTCGCGGATGCCGCAGGGATGACGGCAATGAGCATGGCGGCCACTAGAGCCACCGCAAGGG
>JAOZMA010000287.1 GCA_029934555.1 Acidimicrobiia bacterium
CGGGGAAGACAACGAGCAGAAGTAGATCAGTAGCGGAGCAGATGAGAGAAGGGGCCGGTCCATCAGGACCGGCCCCTTCTTGTTGTACGGACTACGGACTACTGACTACCTCTCGAGCAGTGGCACGTATGGCTTGTCGATGTCGCCGATGTAGATCTGGCGTGGACGCATGATCCGGGTGTCCGGATCCTCCGTCATCTCCTTCCACTGCGCCATCCAGCCGGGGAGCCGGCCGATGGCGAACATCACGGTGAACATCTTGGTTGGGATGTTCAGAGCCCTGAAGATCAGACCGCTGTAGAAGTCGACATTCGGGAAGAGCTTGCGCTCGATGAAGTAGTCGTCTTCCAGTGCGGTTTGCTCGAGCTCCTTGGCGATGTCGAAGAGCGGGTCCGTGATTCCAACAGCGGCGAGTACTTCGTCCGCATAGGCGCGGAGCACCCTCGCTCGCGGGTCGTAGTTCTTGTAGACCCGGTGACCGAAGCCCATGAGCCGGAACTGATCGTTCGGATCCTTTGCGCGGGCGATCATGGATTTCGCCGTGGCGTCGGGATCATCAACGATGTTCTGCAGCATCTCGATCACCCGCTGATTGGCGCCACCGTGGAGGGGGCCCCACAGCGCGTCGATGCCGGCCGAGACCGAGGCGAACAGGTTCGCCTGGCTTGACCCGACGCCGCGTACGGTGGCCGTCGAGCAGTTCTGCTCATGATCGGCATGGAGCACGAGCAGCACATTGAGCGCTTTGGCGATCGCCGGATCGATGAAGGACTCTTCAACGGCCGGTATGTGGAACATCATGTGGATGAAGTTCTCGACGTAGCCGAGGGAGTTCTTCGGATAGGTGTACGGCATCCCGATTGACTTCTTGTAGGACCAAGCCGCGATGGTCGGCATCTTCGCCATGAGACGAAGAGCGCTCGCATGGAACGACGCTTCATCGGTCGGATCGAGGAACTCCTCGTAGAAGGTCGAGCTCGCTGTCGTGGCCGACGACAGGATCGCCATCGGGTGGGCACTCCTCGGGAAGGCGTCGAAGAAGCGCTTCATCTCCTCATTGATGAGCGTGTGGTTCCGTACCGAGTCTTCCCATGCCAAGAGCTCGGCTTCATTCGGAAGCTTCTTGAACAGCAGCAGGTAGGCCACTTCGAGGAACGATGCATTCGCTGCGAGATCTTCGATTGCGTACCCGCGGTGCTGCAGAATGCCTGCGCCGCCGTCGATGTAGGTGATCGTGGACTTCGCCCCGGCGGTGTTCGCGAAACCGGGGTCATACGTGACGTCACCCGTGGTACCACGGAGCTTGGAGATGTCGAGACCTCTGTTTCCGATGGTGGGCTCGTGTATCGGGAGCTCGTGCTCGGTCCCATCAAGCGTCAGTTGGGCGTAGCGATCGACCATGGCATCACATCCTTCGCGTAGCGGCACATCGGCTGACCGTCGATGTCACATCGTTCCAACAGTGTATCGAGTGTGGACTGCGGCGAATCGTGTGGTACCTTCGCCCCTATCGAAAGGCCCTAAATGATCGACCTCAAGGCACGCAAGAAGGCTGCACCCATTCTGCAGCCGATCGCCCGCGGCCTCGCGAAGATCGGCGTGAGCCCGACCATGGTGACGGTCCTCGGACTCGCCATCACGATCGGCGGTGCTGCGATGATCGCGAACGGACTGCTGTGGCAGGGTGGATTCGTCGCGGGATTCGGCGTGCTCCTCGATGCCCTGGACGGTCCGCTCGCTCGGCTCAAGGGCACCGCGTCCGATCGAGGGGCTTTCATCGACACGATGTCCGACCGGTTCGGCGAAATCGCTTTCTGGGTCGGCCTCGGTGTGTATCTCCGAGATGATCCAATGGCCCTGATCCTCGTGCTCGTTGCACTCGCTTTCTCACTGCTCATCCCGTATGTCCGAGCGAAGGCAGAGTCCTGGGGAGCGGAAGGCCGCGGCGGATGGATGGGCCGTGCCGAGCGCATGCTCCTCGCCATCTGGGGCACCATTCTCGCCGGATTTGGCCTTCCGGTGCTCATTCCGATGCTCTGGATCTTCGTGGTTCTGACCGGCTTGACCGTGTTGCAGCGGATGCGCAAGACCTGGCAACAGCTCCCAGGGTGAAAGGTCTCGCCGGTTACCTGCTCTACCGGGCGCTCTCCGGTCTCTTCGGGCTTCTTCCCGCGCCGGCTGTGCGGGTCACCGGGCGCGGTCTAGGTACGGGGCTGTCATACGTTGCAGGCGAAAGAATGAACCTTCTGCGGCGACACATGCGTCGCGTCATGGGACCCGACCCGAGTGATGATGAGATCACCGCTGCCGGGCGCGAGATGTTCGCCTCATACGGGCGCTACTGGGCAGAAGTGTTCTGGTTCCGTCCAAGGCGCAAGGACGAGGTCATCCGGGGGGCGCGCGTGACAGGTCTCGAGGATGTCTTCAAGGCGAAGGAGGCGGGCCGGGGGATTATCTTCGCGGTGCCGCACATGGGGAACTGGGAGATCGCCGGGGCGCTCGGAGAGTCCCTGGAATTGAACGTGCTCGCCGTTGCCGAAGATCTACCGAATCGGCGCATTACCGACTGGTTCGTCAAGACCCGTGCGGCATACGGCATCGAGATCATCATCGCAGGGAGAGGCTCCACCACGACACCGCTGGTGAGGGCTCTGAAGAACGCCCAGGTCGTCGCCCTCGTCGCCGACCGTGACGTCACGGGAAACGGAATCGAGGTCGAGTTCTTCGGAGAGAAGACCACGATGCCCGCCGGGCCCGTGTCGCTGGCCCTGATGACCGGAGCAGCCATCTTCCCGATCGGGTCCCAGTTCGACGGTGCCGGGCATTACTTCCCGTGCCAGCCAGAGCTGATCGTGCCCGAAGCCGACGATCGCTCGGAACGAATTCGACTGGGCACCCAGGCGCTCGCTGTGGCCTACGAAGGCCTGATCCGGCAGAAGCCCACCGATTGGCATCTGTTCTCAGCGAACTGGCCTTCCGATCGGGCGGGCGAGGATCCCGACGGATGAGAGTCGGCCTCGTCTCCCCATACGATCTCGGTCGGCCTGGTGGTGTCCAGGATCAGGTTATCCGTCTCTCCGGATGGCTCCGGGACGCAGGTCACGATGCGGTGATCGTCGGACCGGGAACCGAGGGCCCCGATGACGCGATCCTCCTGGGGCCCACCACCGTGGTGCCTGCGAATCGGGCGCAGACCCCGATCCGGCTCGATCCGAGAGTTGGCCGTGAACT
>JAOZMA010000288.1 GCA_029934555.1 Acidimicrobiia bacterium
CGATTATTCCGACTCTGAACAGGAGTTCGGAGTCGGCGATGTTAGCGAATGTGGCTGCTGCGTTGTCTGGATCGATCAATCCCTCTCTCACGATGAAGTTGGCGAAGATCGCCAACACGAAGATGATCAGGTAGCCGACCCCTGCGATGCGTGCGGCGGTGCGTGGTGATGTTTCCGTTAGTGCTGTGGTGTTGATGGTTCGGCTCGTCACGTGCGAGTCCTTTCTCGTGATTCGACTTGCGCTTCGATGTGGTGCCGACGACTCAGGCCGCGAACTCACCGCGATAGTCAGCGTGGGTACGTTTTCGGCGGACGTGTGCCCTCAGATGGTGACGACGGTCTTGCCACGGGTATGCCTCTGCCCGACGTAGCTGAGAGCCTCGGCGGTGTCCTCCAGTGGGAATGTTCTGTCGACGACCGGCATGACCTTCTCGTCTTCGATGAGTTCCTTGAGGACAACCAGGTCGTCTTTGTTCGTCGACGACATGAACTGGCGCAGGTTCTGGCTCACGAACGGTGACAGCGCCACCCCTCTGAGCGTGCGGCCGAACCCCATGAGAAAGCGGCCGCCCGTTCCCCCAACGATCACCAGCGTCCCTTCGCGGGTGAGCGCACCCCGCAGCTCTGAGATCGATCGATTCCCAGCCATGTCGAGGATCACGTCGTAGCGCTGCCCGCTCTCGGCGATGTTCTCTTTCGTGTAGTCGATGACGTGGTCTGCACCGATCGATCGAACCATGTCGACGTTCCTCGTGCTGCACACGCCGGTCACTTCGGCGCCGAAGGCCTTGGCGATCTGCACGGCGTAGGTGCCCACGCCGCCCGACGCACCGATGATCAAGACCTTCTGTCCCGGCTGTACGTTCGCCTGATCGCGAAGGGCCTGGAGGGCGGTGAACCCTGAGACGGGCACGGCAGCGGCTTGTTCGAACGTGACGTTGGCCGGCTTGATCACGAGTGCGTCTTGAGAGACCGATGCATATTCTGCGAAACCGCCGGTACCGAAGCCGAACACCTCATCACCCGGCTGGAATTGTTTCACGTTCTTGCCGACTGCCTCGACGGACCCTGCGAACTCCGTTCCGGGGACGTTGGTCTTCGGTTTGCGTAGTCCGTACCCCATGAGGCGGATCAGGTACGGCAGACCGGTCGTCACGAGCCAGTCACCGATGTGGATGCCTGTCGCCTGAACGCGCACCAGTACATCGTCGTCCCCGATCGTTGGCTTCTCCATCTCTTGAAGCCTGAGCACGTCTCCGGGTGTTCCGTACTCATCCTGTGTGATTGCCTTCATTGTGTTCTCCCTCTGCGTAGTGAGACCGGCCCAAGGGCGGGTCGGTCCGATCCTCGTCGGTTCGATTCGTACACTGTAAGTGTGTGGCCTAACCTACCCGTACATCGTAAGGTTGTCAATGACGATTTCGAACTTACTTTGTATACCTAGAGTTCAAGGACGGAGAGGACCCCGATGTCGACGCAGACCGAAACGAATACTGAGCCCCGAACCCCCCTCAGTAAGGAGCGGGTGTTGCAGGCGGCCATCGCCCTGGCGGACGAAGGCGGAATCGAATCCCTGACCATGCGCAAACTCGCAAAGGATCTCGGCGTCGAGGCGATGTCGCTCTACTACCACGTGACCAACAAAGATGACATCCTCGACGGCATGGTCGACGTCGTGTTCGGTGAGGTCGACCTGCCGTCCGGTGAGATCGACTGGAAGACGGCGATGCGCGAACGGGCGATCTCCACGCGCAAGGTTCTCTCTCTCCATCCCTGGGCGACCAGCATGATGCAATCGCGAACCAACCCCGGTCCGGCGCTGCTCCGTCACCACAACTGGGTGATCGGGACACTGCGGGAATCGGGCTTCTCGATAGAATTGACAGCCCACGCGTTCTCCGCCATGGACGCCTACATCTATGGTTTCTCCCTGCAGGAAGAAACCTTGCCGTTCGAAACGGCAGAGGAAGTTGCAGCGATCGTGGAGGCGTTCCTCGAGTACTTCCCCACCGACGAGTACCCCTACCTCGCCGAACTGAGCGTCGAACACATCATGAAGCCCGGCTACGACTACGGAGATGAGTTCGAATTCGGACTTGGCCTCGTCCTCGACGGCCTTGAAAGGGCCATGTAGCGATCGTCATCTGACACGCGGCAGGCGTCTTACTGGATTGACAGATTCGAGGCGACCGGAGAATGTTGTTCCGAACCAACGACACTTTTCTCTCGTCGGCACGAAGAGACCGCGTTGATGCCTGTTGCCATTGACGCGCTGGGTTATCGCGCGTACGGTCTTTAAGGGTGGTTCGTTTTCGAGATGGTGTTGTGTCCACTGTCGGCGGACCGCAGGGGAGGAATCATGAAGGTTCGTTTGATCGCTGGCGTTCTTGCGTTGGTATTGGTCGGGGCGGCGTGCTCATCAGGAGCGTCGGAGGCTCAACCGGCTCCCGCCGATGGCGGATCTCCTGACACAACAGTTCAGGCCGCCGCCGACACCACATCTGAAACATCCGCGCCGGCAGAGGCCGCGACGGCAGAGGACTCCGAAGACAATGCCTTTGCCGCGGCGGCGGCTGGCGGTGCGTCGGCCACACTCACGTTGGAGAACGGCGAGGCCTTCACGTTCAACATCCTGTGCGCCCTCGAGACCCAGGAATCTGCAGGCCAGGAAATCCTCTTCACCGTCGTGTCGTATGACGATCCAGTCAGCCTCGACGTGACGCAGTTCGGAGCCGATAGCCTCGGCGGAACTGCGGTTGTCAGTCTCTACGACAGTGCGACGTTCGACAATGTGTGGGAGGCGAACACGCTCCACGGTGGAGAGTTGGAGTTGGAGATGAGCGGCAACACGGTGACCGGTCACGGAATCTTCCTGCCAGGCGAGGAGCAAACAGGCCCCGGTGTCGCAGGTGAACTCGAAGCACATTGCTAGTTGGTGCTGGATCCCCTTGCTGGATTGACAAAAGACCCCAGACCGGCGCTCCCCCAAGGCGGCCAGGAACATCGGCACGACCGGAGGGGCTCGACCCCAAACCTCTCGATCCGTAGATCTCAGAATCGTGTCCACGGACGTCCACAGCCCTCGTTGATCAAGGACGCCGCGAATGCCCGATAAAGGCTGCCGCACGTGACTCTCAGCGTGTTCATACAAGAGGTCGGCGGTCGTCTCGGCCTCGCGTCTAGGCTGAGAATCGACACACTCAGGAGGGAACGTGCACGTACTCG
>JAOZMA010000037.1 GCA_029934555.1 Acidimicrobiia bacterium
ACTCCTCGCGTCCCCCCGCCGATGCGTCGGGGGGACAGGAGAAGGGCCCTCCAGCCCAAACTCGGATACCGACTACCGACGACCGATTACGGAGTACGGCCCCTACGGACTACGGACCACAGCAATGCATGAAACCCTCAAGGAATGGTCGAGGGTTGATGTAGCATGGGGCCATGGCACGTCATGACGATCACAGAGAACCAGACGTCGAACGAGAACCGACCATCACATTCACGCCCGTTCGGGACGCATCTGCGAGCGGAGCATCCGGTAGCACCGTTGCGGGCGCGTTCGGATGGGCACTCATCGTTGAGACAGGGCCCCAGGCAGGGTTGACCTATGTTCTCGCCGACGGAGATACGATCGCGGGACGTGGAGCGAACTGCGACATCTTCCTCGGCGACGTCACGGTGTCCCGGGAACACGCTCGTTTCTGCCTGAAGGACGGCGCCCTACGAGTTCAGGATCTCGGTTCGACCAACGGAACCTACGTCAACGGTGCGTGGGCCGACGCCTACGCGCTTTCGGCAGGTGATGAAGTGATCATCGGAAAGTTCCACCTCATCGTCGCTCGCGGCAACATCTGATGGCCACGGTGCCGTTGCGCGCGGCCCGCACGCGCAGTATCGGGGAGGTCATCAACTTCCTCAAATCGGAGTACCCCGACGTCACCGTCTCGAAGCTTCGGTTCCTCGAGAGCCAGGGCCTCGTTGAGCCGACTCGATCGGCGTCCGGCTATCGGATCTTCACCGAAGAAGACGTCCGACGCATCGAATACGTCCTGCAGGAACAGCGGGATCACTATCTGCCGCTGAAGGTGATCAAATCGAAGCTCTCAGCATGGGAGCACGGGGACGAGTCACCGGTGTCGCCGGAAGCGGGCCCGCCACCGGAGGCTTACTTCGCCACCTCGGGCGTCTCGCTCACACCTGCCGAGCTCATGCGCTCGTCCGGGCTATCAGCCCATCAACTGACGAGTCTGATCGATGTTGGCATCCTCGAACCGATGAAGCTTCCCGATGGAACCGAAGTCTTCCGGGATCACGATCTCTCGATCGCCCGGGCCGCACACCGCCTCCTCAACCACGGCCTCGAGGTGCGACACTTGCGGTTGATCCGTCTCTCTGCCGACCGCCAGACCGATCTCCTCGGCCAACTCGTTGCGCCTTTGCTCCGTCACCGCAATCCGGAGAACCGCCATCGAGCAGCTGAGACGCTTGCGGATTGTGCTCAAGCGGCGGCAGTGCTTCAAGAAAGTATTACTCGCGGTAGGCTTCGGGGCCTCCTCGAACGATGATTTTCACAGCAGCCGCCACCCTCGTTCTCGCGCTCCTCGCACCACTCGGATCGTTCATGACGATGCCGACAGAACCGGTCGTGTCTCCGCCACCTCCAACGATCAGCGCCTACGAATGGGCCGTGTACGACGAGACCGCCGGTGTGATGCTCGCGACCTGGAATGTCAACGAGCGTCGGTCGATGGCATCGGTCACAAAAGTGATGACCGCCATGATCGTCCTCGACGAAGCCGACCTCGATGAAATCGTGACGGTGCCGTCAATGGCGACCGCGACCCGGGGCTCGAGTGCCGGTCTCGTAGCGGGGGAGCAGTGGACCGTTTATGACCTGCTCGTGGCCATGCTCGTCCGGTCGGGCAACGATGCCGCTCTAACGCTGGCGTGGCACGTCGGAGACGGCAGCACCGATGCTTTCGTCCAGAAGATGAACGCCCGTGCCGCGGCGTTGGGTATGAGCGATACGCACTTCGCCAATCCGAACGGTCTCGACCACGCCGACCATTACTCGACCGCCAATGATCTCGTCACGATGACGGTTGCGTCGCTCGACTACCCCGATATGCAGCAGATCGCCAGGATCAAGACGATCAAGATGCCGGAGGATCCAACGGGCAAGACACGCCAGGTCAACAATACGAACCGACTGCTTGGCACCTATCCCGGTGTCGTGGGTCTGAAGACCGGTGATACGCCATGGGCCGGCAAGGTGCTGCTCGGCGTGAGCGAGCGTGGTCCACGAAGGATCGTGACGGTGGTCATGGGCTCCGACGACCATTTCAGCGACACGCGAGAACTCGTCGATTGGGCCTACGGCACATACGGTCTCAGCGACAGGTGGATGCGACCGTTCTTCTCCGAACAGGGCGGTGGTGCGACCGTGGCCATGGAACTCGATCTGACAGATTCGACGGAGCGTCGACTGGCTGCCATGCAGCGCATCGACGACGGACGCTGGCGCATGTCCGAGTTGACCGACCTTCCGAAAGCCGCATTGATTACCGACTGGTTGAGATCCGTCCTGCCGAGTGTTGCCGGGGGCGACCGATGACCGAGCCCTTTATCGAGGTCATCGACACTGAGACGCTTCAACGACGGGTCGCCGAGCTCGGGGAAGAGGTCACCGCATCTCTCGTTGATCCCGATCCTGTCGTGATCGGGGTGTTGAAGGGATCGGTTCCGTTTCTCACGGATCTCGCCAAGCATCTCCCTTTGACCATCGAGATCGATTTCCTGAACCTGACGCGATTCGGCCGGGAGGGGAGGGTCTCGATCGCGATGGACCTGTCCGTTCCGGTCGAAGGTCGTTCCGTGCTGATCGTCGAGGACATCGTCGACACGGGGTTGACACTCGCGACGATGCGCAAGATGCTGTTGGCCAGGGGAGCGACGAGCGTCACAACGGTCGCACTTCTCGACAAGGCCAAGCGGCGAATCGTCGACGTCCCTGTTGAACACCGAGGGTTCGAAGTCGGAGACGAATTCCTGCTTGGCTACGGCATGGATTGGGAAGGGCGGTTCCGCAACGTCTCGTCGATCTGGGCCGTGATGGATCTCTCTGTCCTTACCGCCGACCCGGATTCTTTCGGACGGGTGGCCTTCAGCTGAGCGTCTTCTCTCCGGTCTGACCACGCGCTGGTGATAGGCTGGAGCTATGAGCGATCGGGTAGCAATGGAAGTCGTCGGGGTTCGTGTGGAACTCCCCACCAACACACCGATTCTCCTTCTGCGCGAACGCGATGGCACCCGATACCTCCCGATCTGGATCGGTACACCGGAGGCAACGGCGATCGCCCTGGCACTCGAAGGCATCGAGACGTCGCGTCCCCTCACCCACGATCTGATGAAGACGCTCCTCGACGCCCTCGGCGCCGACATCGAGCGGGTCGATGTGACATCGCTCGACGAAGGCACGTTCTACGCCGAGCTCGTCATCGAGGCCGAGGGCGAGGAGCTGACGATCTCGTCGAGACCATCGGACGCGATCGCTCTCGCGACGAGATCGGGCGCGCCGGTCTTCGCTGCAAGAGACCTCCTCGATGAGGCCGGTATCGAGATCCACGACGACACCGAGGAAGAGGAGATCGAGCGTTTCCGCGAGTTCCTCGATGACATCACGCCGGAGGACTTCGAGTCCGGTGCCTCTTCCTGACTTCGCATCAGGCAGTAGTACGTTCTACGTATGACGTAGTACGACCCCGAACCAAGACGTAGTACGTCCGACGTATGACGTAGTACGACCCCGAACGAAAGGGGGGAATGCCGATGTTCTAGGTGTTCACGTGGTACCCGTGAGCAGCCACAGGTTCGCCACGCAACCAACGGGTACAAGACCTTCGAGTCGTACTACGTTATTCGTACTTCGTACTACGTCATTCGTACTTCGTCATACGTACCTCGTACTACGTTCCGAAAGCCACTTATCCACAAGGGTTGTTGACAACGCGCGACGGTCGGTCCTAACTTCACCGCCGTAGTTCAGCTGGCGGAATTACGTGAATGTAAGATGGGCGAACTGGAGGCACACGGAAATGGTGGACAGCAGGACCGACCAGAGCATCGACGGGTATCGAGCCCCGCAAGTATGCAACCTGGTTGGGATCACGTATCGTCAGCTCGACTACTGGGCCCGCACCGGTCTGATCACACCTTCGCTCCAGCAAGCGACCGGGTCAGGGAGCCAGCGGCTCTACGGCTTCGCCGACATCGTGCAGCTCAAAGTGGTCAAGCGTCTTCTCGATGCCGGCATGTCACTGAAGAAGATTCGCAAGGCGATGGACATCCTTCGGGCGGAGCTTCTCTCCGATGCACCGCTCACCGATGTCACCTTGCTCTCAGATGGCAAGACGATCTATGCCGCACACAGCCCTTCGGAAGTCGTCGATGTCTTCCGCGGCGGTCAGGGTGTGTTCGGAATCGCAGTCGGACCGGTTCAAGAAGAACTCGTCGGTGAGATCCACCGCCTGTTCCCGGATCGAGCCGTTGTAGGCGAGCGTGAGGTGAAAGCATCGACGGCAGCGGCTCACTGACCGACGATCTGCTCGCAGAACCGGCAGACAGGGTCGAGTTCGCTCACTCCAGCGAGCGCGAGTTCGCACGGCTGCTCGACTTCTACGTCGTACCGTGGGAGTACGAGCCGAGAGCCTTCGCTATCGAATGGAACGCCTCCGGGGCGCCAACGAAACAGTTCCGGCCGGACTTCTACCTGCCGGAAGACGATCTCTTCATCGAGATCACCACGATGAACCAGAAGCTCGTCACGAAGAAGAACGGCAAGATCCGCCGGCTGCGGGAGTTGTACCCGGACGTGCGCTGCAAGATCTTCTACCAGCGTGACTTTCATCACCTGTTGGTGAAGTACGGTCTCGAGGAACCCGAGGACGTCGTGCTGCCGGATGCCCCGACTCGTATTCCGGGACCACCGGCCGTGACCAATCTCTCGGCACGCTCCGACGCGGGCTAGTCCGTGATCGAACAGATTCTCGAATCCGCCGGAGGTGAACTGGCGGTGTCTCGGGCTCTGGCGCCGGGCCTGAAGGAATCGCTTCTGCGTCGACCGGGGGCCAGAGAGCTTCCATGCATACGCGGTCGCACCGTTGTGCCAGACGCTGTGCCGGACACGCTCGTTGCCGGCTATCCGAATCACCTCGGCGTGTTCGACCCGGCCAAGGGCCTCCGAACGATCCTTGTCACAGGTGTCTGGTCCGGGCTTCGGTCTCTCCCAGATGACACAACGGCCGTCGCCATCGAGGAGCCAGCGACCAGGGAACTGTCGGAGGTGGCCCTGGATGGCACACGGTGGCTCGCCAAGCGCCTCCGACAGATCCGAGGCGTGCAACTGGCGATCAAACCTCAGAGCCCCATCATCGTCGCCCTCCTTCCAAGCACACCGGCGGCGCCGGTTCTCGCGGTCGCCGGTGTGACGGCTCTTGGCGCCGACTTCCCGGAGTATGCCGGGGGTATCCGCATCGAGCCGCCGTTCAATGCGGGCGGGTTCGATCTCAGCCGATATGCTGCGGACCTCGAACGGTCCATCGTGGAGGAGGCGTAGACGTGCAGGTGTTCGGAGTGGATATCGGAGGATCCGGTGTGAAGGGTGCCCCGGTAGATCTCGAAACCGGTGCTCTCACAGCGGAACGGCTACGTATCCCGACGCCACAACCGTCGACCCCGTCCGCAGTCGCATCGGTCATCGCCGAGATCGTCTCGGCCCATCGATGGGATGGGCCGGTTGGCGTCACCATCCCTGGTGTGGTCCGCAACGGCGTGGTCGAGACCGCTGCGAACATCGACAGCGGATGGGTTGGACTTGATGCAGAAACGATGCTCAGCGAGAGCCTCGACCTTCCGGTTACGGTCCTCAACGATGCCGACGCGGCCGGGCTGGCAGAGGCGCGATTCGGAGCAGCGGAAGGCGTTGACGGTGCCGTGATCCTGCTGACGTTCGGCACCGGAATCGGGAGCGCCTACCTCTACGACGGTCGCCTCATACCCAACACCGAACTGGGCCACCTCATCTTCAAGGGCCAGAAGGCCGAGCACTACGCCGCCGGGCGCCTCGTCAAACGCGGCGAACTCGAGATCGACTGGTGGGCGAGTCGAGTCGACGAACTTCTCGACTACATCGAAGAGCTCTTCTGGCCAGACCTCTTCGTCTTCGGAGGTGGGATCTCGAAACGATTCGAGACGTACTCTCATCTTTTGACCACCCGGGCACCCGTCGTGCCTGCAGTTCTCAGAAACCAGGCGGGCATCGTGGGCGCCGCCTTCGCAGCATCGATCGGAGCAAGACATGAATGAGACCACCGGTACCTACACGACATCCGACGACCTGGACTTGTACACAAGGACCTGGACACCGGAAGGGGACGCTCAGCGAGCGCTCCTCATCGTTCACGGTCTCGGTGAGCATTCCGGGCGTTGGGACCACGTCGCGCGCTTCTTCGTCGACAAAGGGTACGCCGTCGCAGCATTCGATCTGCGGGGGCACGGACAATCGGAAGGCACCCGGGCGCACGTCGACTCCTTCAACGACTTCGTCGACGATGTTCAAGGCATCGTCGAGTCCGGCCTCGTTCGTACGGACCTTCCCTGGGTGCTCTACGGCCACTCGCTCGGCGGGCTGATCTGCACCTACTACTTGGCAGAGGATCGACCGCAGCCCGATGCAGGCATCCTCTCAGCCCCGGCTCTCGAAGCCGATGTACCGGGAGTGTTGCGTGTTGCAGCACAGCTGCTCGGTCGGGTAACACCGAAACTCGCGATGGCCAACTCGATCAGTGGAGAACAGCTCTCGCGTGACGAAGCAGTGGCCGAGGCCTACTTCGCCGACCCCCTGGTCTACACGAAAGCGACGACTCGCCTCGGCATGGAGCTATTCAACGCCCAGGATCGGTCAGCTGAACTGATCGGGCACATCGACACACCCACTCTGGTGATCCATGGTGGCGATGACTCGCTCGTTCCTCCGTCGGCATCAGCGCCGCTCGCGGCCGTAGATTCTGTCGACCGGAAGGTCTACCCGGGACTCAGGCACGAGATGCACAACGAACCGGATCAGGTTCAGGTGCTCTCGGAAGTTGCCGCCTGGCTCGACGCAACGCTGGCGTAGGCGGGACGGATCACGTCGTCGATCAGACGACGACGTTCCGGCCAGTCGCCGTATCCCGCTTCGAGGGCGTTGATCGTGATCTCTTCGAGATCGGACGGTCCGAGGTCGAATGTGGTCGCAGCGAGTTCGTATTCGTCGGTGAGGCTGACCCGACTCATCAGCCGGTTGTCCGTGTTGAGCGTCACCGTGAAGCCGCTCCTGTAGAGCGCCCCAAACGGGTGCTCACCTGCGGATGGGAACGCGGACGTGTCGAGATTCGACGTGATCGACACTTCGAGGGGAATGCGGTGGTCGCGGATCCTACGGGCAAGTGGGGCGAGTGATGTGATCGTGTCCCCGTCAAAATCGGTTTCGTCGACGATGCGGACCCCGTGGCCGATCCTCGTCGCCCCGCATCTCGCAACAGCCCTCCAGATCGACGCGGCGGTATCTGCTTCTCCCGCGTGGATCGTCAGGCCGAGACCGGCCTCCCTGGCAAGCCGGCACGCTGCCAGATGATCGTCTGCGGGGAACCCTGCTTCCGGGCCGGCAAGATCGAACGCGACGAGACCCTGGTCGAGATAGGGGATCGCTGCTCGAACGACTTCGACGGAGTCTGTGTCGTGACGAAGCGCCGAGGCGATAACGTACAGGATGATCCCTGTCTCGCGATGTGCTGCTGAGAACCCGTCGAGAACCGCTTCGATCGTAGCTTCGCGGGTGAGGCCGTGGATCATCTGAAGGCTCGGTCCGAAACGGATCTCGGCATAGACGACGCCATCGGCTGCAAGATCGATGCCGGTCTCGTACGCGATGCGCGCGATGGCTTCCTGAGTGCTCATCACAGCAACCGTGTGAGTGAAAGCCTCGAGATACCGCTCGAGAGACCCGGACCGACCCTGGTCGAACCAATCGGTCAGGCCATCGATGTCAGCGGCGGGAAGGCCCGTGTAGCCCTGAGCGTCGGCCAGTTCGAGGATGGTCTCGACGCGCACGCCGCCATCGAGATGATCGTGCAGAAGAGCCTTGGGCAGAGATCGGTAATCCATCGCGCGCAGACTACCCGGCGGCAGAGAGAACCGGATCGAGCCACCACTCGCGTCGGAACACATCGTGTCCTTCAATTCGCTCCACGGTGACCTCGCCGGGGGCGAATCCTGCCAGTTCGTAGAAATGCTCGTGGACGGTGTCGCCGAGGGGAACGCTTGACGAGATCGGACCGAGCCACCCCATGAAGCGGAGCGAGTCCACCAAGGAGACCCCGTCGATGGTTCTGCTCGGCAGAGTCGGCACCACGCTCGTAACCAACTCGATGTGGTCTGTGCGGTCGTCAACCAACACGACGAGCTCGATGTCGTTGTTCGCGTTGGCTCCAACGAGAAGCCTCTTCGCTAGGAGGTGCTCGGAAAGGACGGATCTGCGAAAACGCCGGTGGACCTCGCTGTCGACAACGTCCTCCGGCACCATCTCTCCGATGGCTTCCGAACAGGCCCAGCGGGTGACCTCTTCGATTGCGCCAAGATCATCGTGTTCGGCCAACCTCACGTTCATATCACCGAACCTACACGACGAATCGATCCCCGGTGTGACAACCCGTAGTCAGGACAGCCGGGGATTCAATGTGTACGTGCCGATGAGCTGTGCGCTTTCGAGTACATGATCCTCGAGCGCCGAGCGCACAGCGGTTCCGTCGAACCCCTCGGAGAGATCGAGTCTCTCCGTGTCGAGAGCGAAGATGCTGAACACGTAGTGATGCACGAGACTGTCATTCCATGGGGGACAGGGCCCGTCATATCCGTAGTAGTCACCGCCCATGTCCGGATCTTCTGCGAACCAACCCGTGTAGTCGTTGAGACCGTGTCTGGTCGATGGCGGGGTATCACCCGCATCCTTCCCACGGGGAACAACGCCGTCGGCGAATGTGCCCCTCTCGATCTCGGTCGCCTCGGGAGAGACGTCGATGAGCGTCCAGTGGAAGAAGTCCGCTCGCGCAAGATCGGCAGGGACCTCTCGATCCTCCTGGTTCACGTCATCGGGTTTGGTCGGCACGTCACGATCATGGATGATGATCGCCAGGGACTTCGTGCCGTCCGGGACGCCGGACCACGCAAGATGCGGGTTCCGATTCGGGGCCAGACGAACGTGCGTGTCGGCGTCGGGGAGACAGAACGCGAACTCACCTGGGATGGGCTCACCTTCTGAGAAATCGTTGCTCCAGAGCTCCATGGGCACCTCCTGGAACCGACCATAGCGCCGGCGCACCCGAGCCCCGAATTCCGCGAGGGAGGGGCGAATGGCCCTCCCATCCGGTGACGCCTGAGCGTAGAATCGACACAAGAGCCGAGGGAGGATGGTCTGGATGAGTCTTCACAAGGGTCAGCGAGTCAAGACACTGACCAAGACCGTCGGGCGTGAGCCACGGCGGGGCGTGGTGCAACGCGTGGATGGCGGAACCGTCGAAGTGCGGTGGAGTGACGGACACATCTCCATCCTTTCTGGCGGGGCGCTCATCCCCGACAAAGATCCTGCTCATCACTGACCGGTGAGTTCTCCGTCCGGGGCGTTCGCTCGGTGAACGTGCCAACCTAGAGACATGGTTGATCTCCACAGCGGCATGCTCCTCGTGGCTTCGCCGATTCTCTCCGACTCCAACTTCTTCCGCTCTGTGGTGCTCCTCCTGGATCACGATGACGATGGGTCTGTGGGTGTTGTGCTCGACCGGCCGCTGGAGTTGGAGGTCAGAGATCACATCCCCGTCTGGTCCGATTATCTGGCACCACCCATGTTGGTCTTCGACGGTGGACCCGTGCAGCCTGAGACGGCGATCGGTGTGGCATGGCGGCCGGGGATCGAGGCTGCGGCGGCCTGGCAGCCGACTGTGGATGGCGTGGGCTTCATCGACGTGTCCCTCGATCCGGATGATGTGATTGGTGTCGAGAAACTGCGCGTCTTCTCCGGGTACGCCGGCTGGGGTGCCGGTCAGCTCGAAATGGAGTTGGGTATCTGGTCGTGGTTCCCCGTAGAAGGATCATCCGAGGATGTCTTCGACGCGGATCCGGCGACGTTATGGCGCCGCGTTCTCCTGCGACAGGAACCCCACATCGCGCGATACGCCAACTATCCGATCGATCCCAGGAGCAACTGACGGGATCGGAGAGCCGAAGGGGGTATCCTCGCCCCGTGACATCCACGCGCCTGCGACCTTCGATCCGCTCCAAGGCTCCCGGCCTGGCCGTCGAGCGCGAGCTGTGGGCCGGCGGCGCCGACCTTATCGCCGGAGTCGACGAGGTGGGACGCGGATCCTGGGCAGGCCCACTCACCGTTGCAGCAGCGATCGTTCCACATGATCGGCGCGTCTACAAGATCCGGGATTCGAAGATGCTCAACGAGCGCGAGCGAGAGGATCTCTTCGAACGGGTTGCGACATGGTGCACAGCATGGGGCATCGGCCACGCTTCGCCGGAAGAGTGCGATCGGCTCGGAATGTCCGCCGCCCAACGGCTTGCTGCGAGTCGAGCGATCGACGATCTCGGTGTCGAACCTGACCGAGTTCTGGTGGATGGCCGCTGGGATTTCGTCGGCTCCGGCAACACCAAGACGATCGTCAGAGGCGACGCCACGTCGCTGACGATCGCTGCAGCATCCATACTGGCCAAGGTGACACGAGATCGCATGATGAGAGTCATGTCGCCGTCGTTCCCCGGATTCGACTTCGACCGGAACAAGGGCTACCCATGCCCGCGCCATCGTGCCGCACTCTCCGCATTCGGACCGACTCCGATCCACCGTACGAGCTGGGCTTTCATGGATGACCTGCCGTGGTCTGGTGTGAGAAGGGCCCCAGCGCGCGGACAGGCGCAGCTGTTCTCGGAGGCTGTGGCATGAGCGTGTTGGCACAGGTGTCGGTACCGACCACGGACCAACTGGAAGACTTCGTCAACGCTGACGCCTTGACGTTCTGGGATTTCCTGTGGGCGGGACTGGTCGTGGTCGCCTCGTTCCTCCTGGCCCGGTTGACCCGATACGTGCTGCAAAGGGTTCTCCGACGTTTCCCCCACCTCTCCGACGAGGCGGTCTCCCTGATTTCGAGGGGTGCAGGATGGGTCATCATCACTGCCGGGATCATCTATGCGGTCACGATTATCGGCGTCGCGATAGGCCCGGCATTGATGGTCATCCTTGTGGTGGGCGTGATCGTGTTCTTCGCTGGACGGCGATTGATGGACAACTTCTCATCCGGATTGGTCCTCCAGGGCACACCGATGTTCGCGGCAGGAGATCAGATCGTCACAGAGAGCGGAACCGGCACGGTCCTCGAGATCACCGGGCGAACCGTCGTCATCGAAACGATCGACGGTGAGAACGTTCATATCCCCAACAAGATGGTGATCGACAACCCCGTCGTGAACCTGACCGATCTTGGCAGTCGGCGCTCGACGCTCACGGTTGGTGTTGCGTACGGCACAGACCTGGACCACGCGAAGGAGGTTCTCGAAGACGCCGCCGCTGCCTGCGATCTTGCGCACGCTGAGCCTCCGCCCGAGGCTCTCGTTTCGAACTTCTCGGACCACTCTGTCGACTTCCAACTCCTGTTCTGGCACGATCCTCTCGTACTCGATCAGTACCGGGCAGTAGATGGTGTGGCTAGAACAGTGGCGCGAGCATTTGCCGTCGAGGGCATCGTCATCGCGTTCCCCCAGCGTACGCTCTGGTGGGGCGATCCTGACAGCCGACCGAAGGCCTCCGACCTGTAGGCTGCGGCGTATGAGCACCGCAATCCGCCCCGGGGGCGAAACCCCGCACGACTTCCTCCAGATCGATGCCCTTCTCAGTGACGAGGAGCGTCTCATCAGGGACACCGTCCGCGAATTCGTTGGGGACAAGGTTCTGCCGTACGTCGCTGAGTGGTTCGAAGAGGGGACCCTTCCACGAGAGATCGGGAAGGAGATGGGCGCACTGGGCCTGTTCGGGATGCACCTCGACGGATACGGTTGCGCCGGCACGAACGCGGTCAGCTACGGGCTGGCATGTACAGAACTCGAGGCAGGCGACTCGGGGATCCGTAGCTTCGTCTCGGTACAGGGATCGCTCGCGATGTTCCCGATCTGGGCCTTCGGATCCGAAGAACAGAAGCAGCAGTGGCTCCCCGGCATGGCCGCGGGAGACATCATCGGTTGCTTCGGCCTCACCGAAGCCGACGCCGGATCAGATCCAGGTTCGATGAAGACCAAAGCCCGACGTGAGGGGAGCGACTGGGTCATCGACGGAACAAAGATGTGGATCACGAACGGTGGTATCGCCGACGTCGCCGTCGTATGGGCCCAGACCGATGAGGGCATTCGGGGCTTTATCGTGCCGACAGACACTCCCGGCTTCTCGACCAACAACATTCATCACAAGATGTCGCTTCGCGCGTCGATCACCTCGGAACTGATCCTCGACGGAGTCCGGCTGCCTGCAGAGGCGATGCTCCCGAACGTCGTGGGGCTCAAGGGGCCATTGGCCTGCCTCAACGAGGCCCGGTTCGGGATCCTCTTCGGCGCCGTTGGTGCTGGGCGGGCAAGCTACGAAGCCGCCGTCGAGTACGCCAAGGAGCGCATCCAGTTCGGCCGACCGATCGCATCGTTCCAGCTGACCCAGCGCAAACTCGCCGAGATGATGGTGAAGGTGAACCAGGGGATGCTGCTCTCCGTCCACCTCGGCCGGAAACATGACGACGGAACTCTCACATCCGAGCAGATCAGCTTCGGAAAGATGGAGAACGTCCGTTCTGGTCTCGAGGTGGCCCGCGAAGCGCGCAGCATCCTCGGTGCCAACGGGATCACCCTGGAGTATCCCGTGATCCGGCACATGAACAACCTCGAATCCGTGATCACCTATGAGGGGACCAACGAAGTCCACACCCTCGTCCTCGGCCAAGCGATCACAGGGATCCCGGCGTTCAATTAGGGCGCCTGCGGCGCCGTAC